>CAZQRR010000211.1:0-3260 GCA_964595675.1 uncultured Rubrivirga sp.
GAGCGCGTGCCGCTGCTCGTGGTGAGCGGAGCGCCGGGCATCTCCGAGCGCGAGAACGATCCGATGCTGCACCACCGCGTGAAGGACTTCGATACGCAACTGCGCGTATTTCAGGATCTGACGTGCGCACAAGCCGTGCTGGGTAATGCGCACGCTGCCGCCGACGAGATCGACCGGGTGATGGCCACCATGGTGTCTGAACAGCGCCCCGGTTATCTCGAGGTTCCGCGCGACATGGTCGCTCACGTCATCGAGCCGCCTGAGTCACCACTCACCATCCACCTGCCACCGGTCGATGAGGTTGCGCTGAAGCACGCTGTTGACGATGTCGTGTCGCATTTGCGTGATGCTCGAACAGCGGTGATCCACGCGGGTGCGATGGTCGAGCGACGCAAGCTCGGCGATGCGCTCTACCGACTCGCGGCAACATCGGGGATTCCGGTTGCCACGAGTTCGCTGGCTCGTGGAGTGTTCCCCGAGCGTCACGAACTGGGACTAGGCGTGTACCTCGGCGCACTGAGCCCCGAGCACGTGGTCCGACGGGTCGAGGACGCCGACGTCCTCTTGAGTCTGGGCGTCCTGCAAACCGACCTCACCCTCGGCGCCTTCACCGCGCACATCGACCATGAGCGCTACATCCTGGCGACGGACACCGATGTGACCGTGGGCTACAGCACCTATCGCGACGTCCCGCTTTGGGCGTTCATCCCGGCGCTCGCCGACGCGCTCGAAGGCGAGTCGATTTCCATCGAACATACCCCGTTGCCCTCCCACACCGAATTCGTTCCCTCAGACGATGCGCCAACCGTCTCGGACGTGGTGCACGGCATCGACGTCCACCTCGATGAGCGCCACTCACTCCTGCTCGATCCAGGCGAAGCACTCTTCTCCGCGGTGGACATGCGCGTTCCCACGTATGCGCACGCGAGTGCCTACTACGCCACGATGGGCTACGCGGTGCCCGCCGCGCTCGGCGTTGGCAAGGCCGATCCCGCTCGTCGTCCGGTCGTGGTCGTCGGTGATGGAGCCTTCATCATGACCGGCCTCGAGGCAGCAGCCTGCGCCTATAACGAAGTTCCCGCGATCATCATCGTGTTGGACAACTCCGGCTACGGAACGCAGCGCCCGATCATGGACGGCCCGTTCAACGACATCCCCGCGATGGCCGTCGATCGCCTGCCCGAGGCCTTCGGGACTGGCCGCGGTTTCGACGTCAAGACTCGTGCGCAACTCGATGATGCCCTTCGACAGGCGGTCGACAGTGATGAACTATGCATCCTTCGCGTTCAACTGCCCAAGGACGGGAGAAGCGCGGCCTTGGAGCGGTTGGGCGAGGCGCTTCGGGCCCGTGCCTGAACACTGCAATTAGTCTGCGACGGTGACCAAGAAGTCCTGGATCGTCGTTGTTCTCGTTGCCATCGTTATCGGCATAGGGGGCTACGTGCTCGGCGTCAACGCGCAGGGAGACTCAGCCGACAGCGGCAACGAGCAATCGAACTGGTTGTTCAGCCAGACGGCCGATGCGGGAACCATCTCCCCCAACGGCGACGACACCTGGACATTGACGTTGACCAATATCGATCCGGTCGTCCTGGGGTTCACCGATCGTCCGCTTCGCGAGGCCGAAGCCGGCAGCGTCGAGAAGCTCGTCGAAGCATGGCCCACCATGTTCGCCGACTCCAATCCCAACGGCGTGGTGGTCGCGCACAACTCCCAAGGAGAGACGAACTCCGCGGTCGTCGAACTCATGGATCCCCAGTTAGACGGCTCGACCATGACCTACATGGTTCGAGTTCTGACGAACGAGGGTGGCCCGGCAGCGCCTGGTGTCACCTACGACTTCGAACAGGTATCGGTGTTCATCGACGATGTCCCGGTGACGAGTTGGGTATGTGAGAACCCCAACGGTGGTGTGGTCGACCCACCGGGTGTTCTCAATGCACCCATAGCCCCCGAGGTGTGGCGAAGTGAGTGCCAGGTCAAGGGTGGTTTCCCGATCCCTCAAAAGGGCTAGGCCACATACCCGGTAGTTCCGTTGTAGGCGGATTGCAAGAGGTGGCGGGGGGCGGCGGCTCCTGGCTGCGCGTCAAGGACCGTGATGATTGGTTTGTGAGGAAGTTGATAAGATCAATTAGTTTTGTCACTTCATATCAACTTTGGAGATTCGATGACGCGCGGACGCCCCTCCAGGGAGACCGTCTATCGCCGTCTCGAGGCTTCCGTGGCCGAACTGCATTCACGGTTCGGCGGTCTTCCCACGCCGGAGGAAGCCAGCGACATCTGGTCCGATATCTGGCACCTAGAGGCCCATCACTCGACGGCCCTAGAAGGGAACACACTGGTCCTTCGACAAGTCGAGGCGCTTCTTGACCAGGGCAAGACCGTTGGAGCAAAACCGCTGAAGGACTACCTCGAGGTCAAGGGCTACGCGCAAGCCGCAGAGTGGGTGTATGACCACGCGCTGCACCCGGGACAGGTGGGAGCCAAAACGCTAATCAGCCTTCACGAGGTGCGTCATATTCACAGCCTGGCGATGACACCTGTCTGGTATGTCGACCCTCACCCGGATGCAACCGACCGTGAAGCGCCAGGGATGTTTCGTGAACACGACCTGCACCCGTTTACCGCTGGAATGACTCCTCCCAGTTGGCCGCTGGTAGCAAGCGCGATGCAGGACTGGCTTGACCGTGTCGAAGTCCTTACGCCAACGCTGACTGGTGCTGTGTCGAGTTCAATGCCGATCCCGGAGACCCTGGCCGAGGTGCACAACGGATTCGAACGCGTGCACCCATTCATCGACGGGAATGGTCGAGCAGGCCGCTTAGTTCTCAACCTAATCCTCGTTCGGCTGGGATACCCGCCAGCGATTTTCCTCAAGTCCCATCGAGACCGATATCTGCGAGCGATGGAACGTGCAGATGGCGGCGACTTTTCACCTCTCGGAGAGATGATCGCTCGAGCCATCTACGACAACATCAATCGCTTCGTGCTCCCAGCCATTGCCGGAGAAGCCCTACTCGTTCCACTGACGTCGCTCGTTGACCGCGAATTCTCACTTGCGGCTCTGCGGCAAGCTGCGCAACGGGGGCGGCTTCGGGCTATTCAAACACCCGACGGAACTTGGCAGTCAACGCGAAAAGACGTGGCTGAGTACCGACGCACCAAGGGCAAACACCGCCGCACGTAAGAAGCGAATGGCTCGCCACGGGCAAAGCGAAGTCGGGTACCTCCGTCGAGCGCGAGAGGACTCGCGAAAGGCT
>CAZQRR010000212.1:0-3260 GCA_964595675.1 uncultured Rubrivirga sp.
CGTTCGATTCGCGCCCCATCGGGCCCCATCGTGATCACCCGTACCGACACCATCGATGCAAGGTCAGCTGCGGACCAGCCGGTCTTTTGCTCGATGAGCGCAGCTTCATATTCGTTGGTGAACAAATACTCGGCTCCCTCGATGAGCGGCTTGATCTCATCACCATCCATGCGAGCAAGTTGCTGTGACGGGTCGGCAGCGAACGGATAACCGCGAAAACGGCATTCGTCTGTATGGCGAAGCATCGCTTGCGGGTCATTGGCACCGATGAGCACGACATCGGCGCCGCCAACATGGTCGACGATCGGCTTGAGCTCGATGTTGCGAGCTTCGGACATGGCGCCGGGATAGAACGATGCGATCTGATTTTGCTCCAGATCGGTCGTGCAGACGAATCGTGCGGTGTGGTGAGTATCGGACACATGGACGCCGTGGGTGTCCACACCGTGGCGCTGAAGCCACGACTCGTAGTCGGCGAAGTCAGGACCGACTGCGCCCACGAGAACCGGACTCAATCCCAAACAACCCATACCGAAAGCGATATTCGGGGCGACACCGCCGCGACGGATCTGCAGTTCCTCCACCAGGAAGGACAACGAGACCTTGTCGATCTTTTCAGCGACCAGGGAGTCGGAGAACCGCCCCGGGAAGCTCATGAGGTGATCGGTCGCAATGGAACCGGTGATCAAGATAGCCACGGTCCGCGACCCTACCGGCCCGATGGGACTAGGTCAGTTCGAATGAACGACGCGACAGACCCCAGGTGAAGTCATCGAGACGAGTCCGAACGCCAGCATCCGGCCGATCGGCGGCACCCAAGGCGACGAACAGTGGTGAGAAGTGCTCCACGGTCGGGTGGGCGTAGGGCATGCCGGGAGCACGCGTTGCGAACTGCATCAGTCCGTCCACGTCGCCGTCGTCGAGCAGTTCGGCCGCCCACGCATCGAAATCTTGGGACCAACCGGGGACGGTGCCCTCGTGGAGATTCTCCGCCGACAAGAAAGGCAACCCGTGCGTCCAAAAGCCGGAGCCGATGATCGCAATCCCCTCATGCCGCAGCTGACGAAGATGGACGCCGAGCGCCAGCAGGGTCACCGGATCGTGCGTGGGAATGCTCATCTGGACGACGGGCACATCGCCCGCCGGGAACATGACCTTCAGTGGCACCCACGCTCCGTGGTCCAGCCCTCTGCTCGCGTGGCGGGCGACCGACGTCTGGTCCGGCAAGGCAGCGACAACCCGATCGGCGAGCCAGCCGGCATCGGGCGTGGGGTATTCCATCGAGTAGTAGTACGGGTGGAATCCACCGAAGTCGTAGACCAACCCCGAGCCCGCAGCGGTCGCGGAGAGGGATATCGGGGCGGATTCCCAGTGTGCGCTCACGATCACGATGCCGCGCGGCCGCGGTAGAGAGTCGGCCCAGCGACCGAGGACCTCGATCCACTCGGCGTCGTCGAATAGCGGCGGTGCGCCGTGGCTCAGGTAGATCGCCGGCAAAGGCCCATCGTCCGGAGTCCAGTCAGGACGCTTCGCCGCACGTTCGAGTAGACCGCTTTCGGCCGCACGGAAGGCGCCCGCAGGACTGTCGGTGGCGAACATGCGCCAATGCTAGTACAACTTTCAACTAAAGTCTAACTAGTGGAAGGAATCACCGCACGCACACGAGCCGGTCGCGTTCGGGTTGTCGATGGTGAATCCCTGCTTCTCGATCGTGTCCACGAAGTCGATCGTCGCGCCACTGAGATAGGGAGCACTCATGCGGTCGGTGACCACTCCCACGCCCCCGAAATCCGTCACGACGTCGCCGTCGAGGCTCCGGTCGTCGAAGAAGAGTTGGTAGCGCAGACCCGAACAGCCCCCGGGCTGCACCGCGATGCGCAGCGCCAGATCGTCCCGACCCTCAGCTTCGAGGAGCGTCTTGACCTTGGAAGCCGCGGTCTCGGTCAAGATGATGCCGTCTGCGGTCTGTGCCGTGTCTGTGCTCATGAACCCATCCTCTTCGGTGCTAGCCGATTGCGTGCTTGCCGGTCCTTGCCCTTCTATTGTGCCAACCATTCCGGGATCTCGCCTATTCCCCCCACGGCACACCTTCTGGACTCGTGCCAGACTCGTGCCATGGCAGGCACGTTCGTGGAACCCGAGCCCACTCCCCTGGCGTTGCTGCTCTTGGGCCAGCAGGCCGACCCCGATAGCGAGCGCGGCGTCGAATGCCCCGGGGACCTGCCTGCGGCCTCGGATCCGGACCTGGTGGAGCGTGCGCGCGCCGCGAAAGCCGCCCTCGGAGATCGCCTGTTCATCCTCGGCCACCACTACCAGCGCGATGAGGTCATCCAGTTCGCCGACGTCACGGGCGACTCGTTCAAGTTGTCCCAGCAGGCCGCTGCCCGCCCGGAGGCGGAGTTCATCGTGTTCTGCGGAGTCCACTTCATGGCCGAAAGCGCCGACATCCTGACCAGCGATGACCAGAAGGTGATCCTGCCGGACATGGCTGCCGGTTGCTCCATGGCGGACATGGCGGAGATCGGCCAGGTGGAGCAATGCTGGCGCGACCTGGAACGAGTCGGAGTTGCCGACGTCACGATCCCGATCACGTACATGAATTCCTCGGCCGCCATCAAGTCCTTCACCGGCAAGCACGGCGGTTCGGTGTGCACGTCGAGTAACGCCGAACGCAGCATGACGTGGGCATTCGAGCAAGGACAGAAGGTGCTGTTCCTTCCCGACCAGCACCTCGGCCGCAACACGGCGGTGCGCGATCTCGGCTTGAGCCTGGACGATTGCGTGGTCTACGACCCCCGCAAGGACAACGGTGGCTTGACCGACGATCAGATCCGAGACGCCAAGGTCCTCTTGTGGAGGGGGCATTGCTCCGTGCACGGTCGATTCACGGCCGAGTGCGTGGACGACGTCCGTGAGCGCGTTCCCGGGGTCACGGTGATCGTCCATCCGGAGTGCGACTACTCGGTGGTGGAGAAGGCCGACCAGGTCGGATCGACCGAGAAGATCATCGCCGCCATCGAGGGAGCACCCGCCGGATCGGCATGGGCGGTGGGCACCGAACTCAACCTGGTCAAGCGCCTGGCGCTGCAGAACCCGGACAAGGAGATCATCTACCTCGACAAGACCGTGTGCTTCTGCTCCACCATGAATCGCATCGACCTGCCTCACCTGGTGTGGGCGCTGGAGAACCTCGTGTCCGGAAACGTGGTGAATCAGATCGTCGTGGATCCGGACACCCAGCACTGGGCGAAGGTCGCGCT
>CAZQRR010000213.1:0-3239 GCA_964595675.1 uncultured Rubrivirga sp.
CGCTTGTAGTCGACCCAGGTTTCGATGAGGTCGGCGGGGAAGACGCCACCGGCCTGCAGGTACTCGTTGTCGGCTTCGAGGGCATCGAGGACCGCGGGAAGTGAGCCTGGAACCTGCGGGATGTTCGCCAACTCATCCGGCGGAAGTTCGTAGAGGTCCTTGTCCACCGGTGCCATCGGCTCGATCTTGTTCTTGATGCCGTCGAGCCCGGCCATCAGCATGGCCGAGAAGGCGAGGTACGGGTTGCTCGACGGATCGGGAACACGGAACTCGATGCGCTTGGCCTTGGGCGAGTTACCGGTGACCGGGATGCGGATGCATGCCGAGCGGTTGCGGGCCGAGTACACGAGGTTCACCGGGGCTTCGAAGCCGGGAACCAGGCGGTGGTAGCTGTTCACCGTGGGGTTGGTGAAGGCCAGCAGCGACGGAGCGTGTGCCAGCAGACCGCCGATGTACCAGCGGGCGAGGTCGGACAGGCCGCCGTATCCCATCTCGTCGTAGAACAGCGGCTCCCCGCCCTTCCACAGCGACTGGTGGCAGTGCATGCCCGAGCCGTTATCGCCGAACAGCGGCTTTGGCATGAAGGTCGCGGTCTTGCCCGCCGCCCAGGCCACGTTCTTGATCACGTACTTGAAGAGCATGACTTCGTCGGCCGCGTGCTGCAGGGAGTTGAACTTGTAGTTGATCTCACCTTGTCCGGCGGTGCCCACCTCGTGGTGCGAGCGCTCGACCTGAAGGCCCACCTGCATCAGCGTGCGAACCATCTCGTCGCGAATGTCCGCGAAGTGGTCGACCGGAGGAACGGGGAAGTAGCCGCCCTTGTAGCGAGTCTTGTAGCCGCGGTTGCCACCCTCCTCGACGCGACCGGTGTTCCAGGCGCCTTCGATGGAGTCGATGAAGTAGTAGCCCGAGTGCTGGTTCGTCTGGAAGCGGACGTCGTCGAACACGTAGAACTCGGCCTCGGGGCCGAAGAACACGGTGTCGGCGATGCCAGTTGAAGTCAGATATGCCTCGGCCTTGGCTGCGACGTTGCGCGGATCGCGGCTGTAGGGCTCATTGGTGAAGGGATCGAGGATCGAGAAGTTCATCACCAAGGTCTTGGCGGGTCGGAAGGGATCGATGAAGGCGGTGGCGGGGTCCGGCACCAACTTCATGTCGGACTCGTGGATGGACTGGAATCCGCGAATCGAGGAGCCGTCGAACATCAGGCCGTCTTCGAATGCCTCCGGACCGAATGATGCGGCCGGAACGTTGAAGTGCTGCATGATTCCCGGCAGGTCCACGAACCGGACATCGATGAACTCCACGCCGTTGTCCTTCACATACTTCAGGACTTCGTCAGCGTTGTTGAACATTTCCACCTCCTGCACTTGCGTGCATCGCCTCGCTCAGCGGCCCTGCGCCGCTGGATATGACGGGAATCTAGGAAGGGGTCGTGTCCGCACGGTGTCCCGACTGTTTCGGTCGTGTTAACCGGCCAATACGGTGAGGCTATGGAGGCCTCCGACACCGAGCCACGGGCCTGGTTCGTACGCCGCGTCCTGGCCTTCGTGATCGACTGGTTCGCCAGCGTGCTCGTGGCCCTGCTCGTCTTTCCGCAATTCGGCTACGGGTCGAACGCCTCGATGCTGGCGACTTTGCTGATCTTCGCCGGGGAAGTGATCGTGCTCACATGGCTGACCGGCGCCTCGTTCGGCCAGCGCCTTCTGGGGCTACGGGTCATCTCCATCGACGGCGGACGACTACCGTTGTGGCGGGTGGTGATCCGGACGGCGATGATCTTGCTGGTCATTCCGGCGGTGGTGTACGACGATCAAGGCCGCGGACTGCACGACCGGGCAGCCGGCTCGATGGTCATTCGGATTGCTGGTCGTTGAGCGCTTGCTTCTAGCGGCGTGCTTTTCGGAGTGCTACCGGCGCTGCCGACGGACCTGGCGCGGACTGGTGGGCATCGGTCCCTTAGGGATCGGCATGTTCTGCTGCACGTTGCCGAGGGCTTCTAGCCTGCGGCGTACCTCGGTCACCTCGCCGCCGCGCAGGTTCTTGGGCAACTTGGAGAGGGTCTTTTGGATCTGCCCGAGGGAGATCTGGCCTTCGTCGTCGCCGACCTGGATCTCGTAGATCGGGATGTCCGGCACCCAGCGGGCGGTCTTCTTCCGCTCACTGGTGAGCAGGTGACCCACGCGTGACGGAGGACCCTCGGAAACCAAGATGACTCCGGGCTTGCCCACGACGCGGGAGACCATGTCCTGGTTGCGGCTGATAGCCACGGCAGGCGTGACGGCCCACTTGCCCCTCAGCGATTCGATGACGGCGGCGGCCGCACCCGGTTGGCCCTCGATCCGCGAGTAGGCCGCGCGCATGGCACGGCGGCTGAACCAGAAGGTCGCGGCCAGTAGCCCGAGCGGCAGGGCGATGAGTATCGCGGTCGGCCAGTTGACGAAGATCGCGACGGGAACGGCGATGAGGGCGACAACCCCCAGGAAGATCCCGAGGACCTCCGCCCACAGGAAGCGGAAGACGGCCTGCGTCATCGACCAGTTCTGGCCGATCGCCTTGAAGCTCGAGCGGATCTTTCCCACGAAGGAGGACTCTAGTCCGGCGGCAGCAGGGTGATGGGATCGCCGGGTCGCACGATTCCCGGTCGTTCCACCCAGCCGGTCACCCCGCGTTGACCTATTGCGGCCTTGGGGAACGCCTCCGCGCGCGATCCGTACGCGCGAGCGACCATGCCGCCGGCGATCGTGCACGGAGCGTTGGGGCCACCGAGCATCACCACGGCACCGGAAGGGAACGCCATCCGAGTCATGCGCGGCAGATCGGTGAGTGCGGGGATTCCCTCGGTGCAGATGTTGTCGGCCACCACGCCCGGATCGATGCGGGGGATACCCAGGGCACTCGCGATACGCGCGAGTTCATCGAGATCGATGATCGAGAGCTGTCGGTGATTGCGAATGGTGGTGCCGCGGGGGAAGACCCGGGATTGCCGAGTGTCGGATGCCATGTATTCGCCGTGGTGGCGATCGTCGATCGGGCCACCCCAATCGAGGTCGAGGGAGTCCACCGAGATGGGCTCGGTCACGTCGGAGGGCCAGACGTGGAGGGCGGTTACCTGCATGTCCGATGGGCCGCTCATCAGGTGACCGTGATGGTGGCGCGGTCACCTGACTGCCGAGCGGCGAGTGCTTGCTCGTACAGGCGTCCGGCGCGGTAGCTCGAGCGCACGAGTGGCCCGCTCA
>CAZQRR010000214.1:0-3237 GCA_964595675.1 uncultured Rubrivirga sp.
ACGTATTCGAAACACCCTGTCGACATGATGCCGACGGTGTATCGGGAAAAACGATCCAAGCTCTCAGCCATACTCGCAGCGTGCGCGTGAGGACGTTACCGGTAGTGCTGGCTGCGCTATTGATCATGGTGGCCGGCTGCGCACCTTCCCAAGAGACAACGCCAGCTCCTTTGCCGGACGCAAGCCCGAACGGTGCCGAGCAGCCAGATCCCTGGCCGGTCTTCATCACCGATGACCAACTGCAACCCATTGCGTTCTCGACTGATGCACGGGAAGGTGATGAACGTATCCTCGCCCTGGCGGTGGGATCGGCGGAGATCGTCGAACTGCTTGGTGCTGGTGATCAGTTGGTGGGTAGGGATGAAACCAGTGCCATTCCTGAAGAAGTCCCGGTCGTGACCCAAGGCCACCAGGTCGAGATCGAGGATGCACTTGCCCTATCGCCCACGCTGGTGCTGGTCGACGATCTATCCGGACCGCCCGAGGCGATCGACGCGCTGAGCGCGGCGGGTGCCCGGGTGATCGACGTGCCATCTGTCTGGACGCTTGACGATGTGCAACCGCGGGTGAAAGCGGTCGCGACCAGCATCGACCTCGATACCCAGGTCGCGACCGAACTCGCGGACGCTCTGACTCCGGACTCCGTCGTGCCATCACAAGAGTCACCGCGGGTTGCGTTCCTCTACCTGCGTGGACCCAGCGCTGTCTATCTGCTCGGTGGTGCTAACACCGGAGCCGACGCGCTCATCGCCTCTGCCGGAGCGGTGGATGTCGGAGCGGAACAGGGCTACGACGGATTCGTTCCGCTCACCGCCGAAGCCATCGCCCAAGCCGATCCGGATGTATTTCTCGTTATGGCCGATGGACTGGGATCGGTAGGAGGAGTCGACGGGCTGCTCGAATTGCCCGGTATTGCCCAGACCGCGGCTGCAACGAAGCAGCAGATCGTGGTGGTTGATGACCGCACCTTGCTGTCCTTCGGATCGCGCACCCCGGCGCTCGTGCAACGACTGAACGAGGCTTTCGCCCAGGTCAGCCCGTGACCACTCGCTCATCGGCCGGACGTGTCTTCGTCGTTCTCGCCATCGTCATCATCGCGCTCGTGGCCGTTGCGGCTATTTCCCTCGGCGTCGGTTATGCGAATACCGACGCTCAGATCATCGGAAATATCCGAGCCCCACGACTTGTCCTTGCGCTGCTCGTGGGTGCAGGCCTTGCTGTTGCCGGTGTTCTACTGCAGGGGGTATTCCTCAATCCGCTGGCTGCGCCATCGATCGTGGGTATCTCGGCATCCGGGGCCGCGGGGGCTACGGTCGGAGCTGCACTCGGGTTGTCCTTCAACTCCATTCCCCTCGCGGCGCTCGCTGCCGTGGTGGCCGGCGTTGCGGTTGCGATCGTGCGAGCCATCGCGAGTAACGGCCGGGATGTGAACTCCAATGCCGTGCTGCTCGGCGGCATCGCGATGTCATTCCTCGCGTTGGCGATCGTGCTAGTCGCCACGCCATTCATCGACCGTGCTGCCGGGCGCTCGTTCTCCTTCTGGGCGAACGGATCCTTCGCCCTCGCCACTTGGCAAGCGGTTATCTCGGTTCTCCCGTTTCTCGTCGCCGGCACCGCGATCGTGATCGCCATCGCACGGAACCTGGACCCGATGTCCTTGGGAGGCTCGGTCGCCACCGCGCTCGGCGTCGCCGCATCGCGCACATCTACCTGGGCGCTGGTTGCGGTGGTGCTGCTGGTTGCCCCAGCCGTCAGCATGGTGGGCATCGTCTCGTTCGTAGGCCTCGTTATTCCGCATGCGATGCGCCAGCTCGTAGGGCCTCGCCACACGACACTCATCCCTATCTCCGCCCTCGCCGGTGCGGTGCTCGTAGCTCTGGCTGACTTGATCGCACGGCAACTTCTCGCGCCGATCGAACTCCCGGTCGGTGCGATCACTGCGCTCGTCGGCGCGCCGGTGTTCTTGTTCCTGCTCAGGCGCATGGTTCAAGGCAAAGTTGCGGGTGCCCGATGAGCGCGATGGAACTAACGGATGTCTCGCTCACGACCGGTTATCAGGTCAGGCTGGATCGAATCAGCGCACGAGTGACCGGGGGACGCCTCATCGCGATCGTCGGCCACAACGGTTCGGGTAAGTCCTCGCTGCTGTCGGTGATGGCCGGCCAGCTCGCACCCTCTTCCGGCACCGTCACCCTGGACCACCGGCCGCTGGCGGACTTCTCCGCCCTAGAGCGAGCACGACAACTCGCCTGGCTCGGTCAGTCCACCCCGGGTGCAGAGGCCTATTCCGTTCGAGACGTCGTGTCCTGGGGATGCATCTGCCATCGTGAATCCACGGATCAATCCGAAATCACTACCGCGATGATCGAGGCCCTCGGCTTGACCCACCTATCCGAGGCCCCGCTGGGCAGTCTGTCCGGCGGTGAACGCCTACGCGTCCACATCGCCCGCATCTGGGCGCAGGCCGCGCCGATCACGCTGCTCGACGAACCCGATGCGAGCTTGGACGATGCTGGGCGCGCATTACTGCGCGGTGCGATCACCACGAAGGTGCAAGGCGAGCACACGATCGTGATCGTCACCCACGATCGAACATGGGCGCAGCAGGCGGCCGACGAAGTGTGGGTTATGGAAGCAGGACGCATCACAACCCAGTAGCGTCGGCCCATGCTGAAGCGAATAGATCCACTGCTCAGCGGGGATCTGTTGAAGATCCTCGACGACATGGGACATGGCGATGAGTTGCTGATCGTCGATCGCAACTATCCGGCGGCGGCTAGTGGCAAGCAGGTCATCCGACTCGGTGAAGTGGGTGTGCTGCGCGCAGCCAAAGCCATCTTGAGCGTGTACCCACTCGACTCCTTCATCGACCATCCACTCGAACGCATGGAAGTCGAAGACGATCCGGTCAAGACCACGTCCTTGCAAGATGAGCTACTCGCACTGGCAACGCAATCTGAAGGCCGCGATCTGGAATACGGGATCATCCCGCGTCTTGATTTCTACGAACGCGCTAAGCAGGCATACGCCGTCGTCCACACTCTCGAGGACCAGCCTTACGGATGCTTCATCCTGCATAAGGGTGTCATCTTCTAGCGGGTAAGTTAAGAGCCCAAGTCACGTTACGTTCCCAGGAGGACCCATGCCAGACGACGACATCGAGATCGGCGAAGACATCCAGGTGGAGGTCGTGGTCGATGAGAACGACAACGTCCTGGGAACTGTGACCGACGATGT
>CAZQRR010000215.1:0-3192 GCA_964595675.1 uncultured Rubrivirga sp.
GCCGTCCTTCAAGTTGTCGGTGACCTCCAGCAGCGAGGACACGAACTCCCGGTACGCGGCGCGACCTTCAGCCGCCCAGCCCTCGCGATCAAGCGTGGGGTCGGGCAGTTGCTTGGCGAAGAAGCCACCCTTCGCTCCCACCGGGACGATCACCGCGTTCTTGACCTCCTGCGCCTTGACCAGGCCGAGGATCTCGGTGCGGAAGTCCTCTCGGCGATCACTCCAGCGCAATCCCCCGCGCGCCACCAGTCCGAAGCGCAGGTGGACGCTCTCCACGCGTGGTGAGTAGGTCCAGATCTCGTATTTGGGCACGGGTACCGGCATGTCGGGGATGCGCCTGGGTTCGAGTTTGTACGCCACCGAGCAGCGGTTCTCGCCGGTCGCCGAGATGGCGAAGAAGTTGGTGCGCACCGTGGCGCGGATCAAATCGGCGAACTGGCGCAGGATGCGATCGGCGTCCAGGCTGGCAACGAGTTCGAGGGCTTGCTCGATGCGCTCGACCATGCGCTGTTGGGCAACGTCGCGATCGTGCGGAAACTCGGGGTTGAAGCGAATGTCGAACAGTTCGACGAGCAACTTGGAGATCTCGGCGTGGTCGAGAACCACCTGCTCGATGTAGTCCTGGCCGAACGTGGAGCCGATCTGGCGCATGTAGCGCGCGTAGGACCGCAGGACCATCGCCTCGCTCCACTGCATCCCCGCGGTCACCACGAGGGTGTTGAAGGTGTCCGTCTCGGCCCGGCCGTCCCAGCAGGCATTGAATGCATCGGCGAATCTGGCGGCGAGGGACTCGTAGTCCGGGATGGTGCCGACCGGAAGCACCACGCCGAAGTCCAGCACCCAGGCGGACGGTCGATCCTTGCGGCGGAGTTGGTACGGGTGCTCGTCCAGGACGTCCAGGCCGAGGCGCTGCAGGATTGGCAACACCTTGGTCAGCGGCATCGCCTGCCCCACCCGCATCACTTTGAAGCGCATCTCGCGGGAGTCGGAGATGACCGGTGCGTAGAGGCGCACGGAGATCTCACCGGGTTCGAGGTTCTCGATGATCAGCGCGTCGTTGACCCCGGTGCTCGGTTCGAAGTCCTCCTTGAAGGCCTCGGGGAAGGCGTCGTCGTAGATCTTGAGCAGCACTGGCGCGTCTATCGCGCCCACGCGATCGATGAGGATCCGCGCGAATTCATCCGACCACGATCGAGTGGCCGCGATGACGCGATCGCCGAGCTCCTCGGGGTCGTACGCCGGGATGCCCTGACCCACCGGTACGTGGACCACGTAGTGCAACCGTGCGAGCACGGATTCCGATACCCGGGTGGTGAACTCGACCGATGTGCCACCGAAGGTCTCCATCAAGATGGACTCGATCTTCAACCGGACGGCCGTGGTGTACCGGTCACGGGGCAGGTACACCAGGCACGACAGGAACCGGCCGTAGTCGTCGGGGCGCACATACAACCGGGTCTGCCTGCGCTCCTGCAGGTGCATGACCGATTCGGCGATCTCGGTGAGCTGATCGGGGTGGATCTGGAAGAGCTCATCGCGCGGGTAGGTCTCCATGAACTGCTGGAGGTCCTTGGCGCTGTGCGATCCGGGCACGAAGTCCAGGGCGCGCATCACGTGGTCGAGCTTGTCTCGCAGCACGGGGACGTCGGCCACGCTGTGCGTGTATGCCGAAGCCGCGTATAGACCCAGGAAGCGTCGCTCGCCGATCACGGTGCCGTCGGCGTCGAACTTCTTCACCCCGATGTAGTCCATGTAGGTCGCGCGGTGAACGGTTGATCGGGAGTTCGCCTTGCTGAGAACCAGTATGTGCGGCTCGCGCGCTTTCGCTCGAACCGCGGCCGGCAAGATCGCAAAGCTCAAGGACACCGCATCATCGTCTGCGCCCTCCTGTCGCAAGATCCCCAGGCCGCTGTCGGGCACCGGGCGCAGCGCATCCTCACCTTCCACGGTGATGAGGTCGTACTCCCGATACCCCAGGAAGGTCAGGTTGTTGGCAGCCAGCCACTCCAGCAGCGCGCGAGTCTCCTCGACTTCGTGTTGCGGCAGGCGCTTCGGAGGATGGTGGGCGAGTTGACTGGCGATCCGCTCGGCCTGATCGCGCATCGGATGCCAGTCGGCCACCGCTTTGCGCACGTCGCCGAGCACCCGTCGCGTGGAATTGATCAACTGCTCGAGATCATCGGAGACGAAGTCACGCTCAACCTCGATGCGCATCCACGACTCAATCAGCGTTCCCGCCGGAGCTTCGTCGACGTCGATGTCGAGGATCTCGATGAGCCGGCCCTCACTGTCGCGCTTGACCGCCAACTGCGGATGGATGATCAGATGCACGTTGCGACCGTGATGCGTCAGGTTCGCGGTGACCGAATCGACGAGAAAGGGCATGTCGTCGGTCACGATTTCCAGCACGGCGTAGCCCACACCGGGAATGTCGGGTGTCCAGCCACGAACGAGTGCTTGGCCCGGCTCCCGGACGCTCGCCCACTGCCTCATTCGCTCGAAGTCGGCCACCAAAGTGAGCACCTCGTGGCCGGACATCTCCTCATCGGAGACGAAGCGGTAGAAGCGGGCGGCAAGGTCCCGAAGTGTGGGATCGTCGATGTCGGACAGATGGGAACGCCACGCGGGAACCACGATGTCGACCACGACTATCGCCCCTCAGCGATGAGCGCGTCACTTCGTTGTGACGCTGTGACCTACGGTAGTCCCCACCGAAGCAACCTGAGAAGCGCTAGCCGTAACGGAGTGGGCCATGGCCAAGGAATTCACCTACCGGCAATCCTTCATCTCCGATCCGGTCACCGTTTTCGATCTACTCAAGGATCCTGAATATGTTCAGGCCAAATGTGCGGCCACGGGTTCCCTGGAAACCTCGGTGGACGTCACTGAAGCCGCCGATGGGTCGGTGACCATCACCTCGACCCGGGTACTTCCCGCCGACGTTCCCGCGGCTGCCAAGAAGTTCGTGGGCGAGACCATTTCGGCGACCGAGACCCAACAGTGGAGCCCCCCTGACACCGACGGTTCGCGGACCGCACAGGTCACGGTCGATTTCAGCGGACCGCTCGCCTTTGTCGGCACCTTGACGCTGCAGCAGGCAGCGGGCGGCAGCGAGGTCACCACGCAAGGGAAGTTCAAGGCGTCGGTGCCGCTCGTCGGCGGGACCATCGAATCGGTGGCTGCCGATCAAAC
>CAZQRR010000216.1:0-3163 GCA_964595675.1 uncultured Rubrivirga sp.
ACGAGCTCCACTGGATCATCAACCCTCTGGGTGAGAGTGATCGTCTCCTCACCAGCACCGCATCCGGTGAGAATGAACGCTCCTACGGCCATCAAAGCCACGACTGACGAACGACTCCGACCTCCGCGCATGACACCAACCTTTGTTCGCTGGAATGGAGAAAAGTCTATTGAGTGTGTACCTGACGTTTCTGGTTTCTAGTACCCCCATTTCAGAGGGGCGCAACAACCCCTACGTACGAATCTCGGCCGCTAGGGAGTCAGTGCGACGAATGACGACCGTCTTGCGTAGAGCCCCCGAACTGATGGGCTCAGCCGTCTCAGGTGGACGCCGGGCGGCGCACCACAACAATGAATTGATCGCCCACTACTTCGACTTGAAGCGCTACGTCGTCGATGAAATATATCGACTCACCGAGAGTGTCCATACGTGGCAGCGTGACTACGATCTCGTCGAATCCTTCATCACTGAAGGCTCTCAACGAGACCGTTTCACCCAGACATCGGCGTACCATGTCCTCAATGCGCGCCGACACCTGATCCGGTAGCGGGTCGGTTCGCTGGGCTGGAGTGAGCGATTCGGCGTCGATGGTGGCGCCCACCTGCATCGCCACTCGAACCAGACGTCGGGTGAAAGCCCCGAACGTGTCACCAGGTTCCAGTGCTAGACCCAAGGAGGACCTGATGGACGAGGCCTCGGCTGCTGCCCTCGTGCGCGCCTCGGGATCGCTCAAGGCTAAAGACCCATCGGCTACACCTTCGAGCAGATCGCGGGTTCCCGGACCGATCAAGTTCCAACCACGCGCAACGGCTGCTTCACGTTCGCGGGCGGCTTGGTTTTCCACGAAGGCGCGCCACGCACTTTGCGCCTGGGCGCGCCGCACCTCGAAACGCAGATCTATCCACGTCAGAACACTGACGATGGCAACCAGGTATACCGCGTTCACTCCGACCGTCAATCCCGGTTCTACGCGACACTCGTCCGGCAGGCGCAAAGTTGCCAACAGTGGGCCGGCGATTGCGAGCAGCATGATCAGCAAGCGTCTATACAACGGCCTGTTGGCAACCAGGAGTAGCAAAGCGGCACCCCCCGAAGCGCCGGCCACGAGCGCCTGCAGTGCCGGGGATACAGAGCAGGCTAGAGGTTGCCAAGCGATGACCACGAACGGTAGGGAAAGGAGTGCGATTCCACACCAATTCAGTAGTGGTCGGATGGATGTTTGCCACGCAAAAGCCAGAAGAACGACCAGTCCGATGAATGCCACAGTGGTGATGGCTAAGGGAATCGGATCCGGTACCGCAGCGAGCACCGGGGCCAAGATGAGCAACATGAAGATATTCGTTCCAGCCGCTCCCAGTCGGCCAATCAACGTTGCATCTGCGGCACCGAGGATCGGGAAAGTGGGGACGGCGATGCCACGATCCACTTCCACAGGCGCCTGCAAGGTGAGCGTCGTCCCTCCCCGATCATTTTCCTCCAGGTTGACGCGCCCGTTGATGGATGCCATGTTTGAACGCAAGGAATTCCTTAGACCAAATCGCTCCGTTGTTGCGTGAGGTGCTCCTCGTCCTTCGTCCCGCACGGCGATGGTGATCGTTTCGTCAACTCGCACATCAACGTCGGCGTGCAGTTGACCGGAATGTCTTTCCACATTGCGCAGCGCTTCGACTACAGCATCATGGAGAGCGTTGGCGATACGGGGTTCCACTATCCGATCACTATGCATTCTGACCGCACACACCAAACGTGACGGCTGAATGGTTGCTATCGCCGAGTCAATGACCTCACGAACGCCGCATGCGTCAAGTCGTCGAACATCCCGATTCATTTGTTCAAGATCACGTCGGCACGCGGCTCGGGCTTCTGCTTCGCGATCCGGATCGACACCCATGGACATGGCTGCAAGGGTGTTCAAGATCGTCTCGTGGATGCGTCGCGCGACAGCCTCTGTTCCTTCGCGCGCAGCAGATACCTGCTCATCACTGTGAACAACGCTCTTGATGGCTTCGAATTCAGCGTCGGCGACTGACACATTGCGCATCCAGCTGTGCCACGCCAGCAATAGCCCTCCGCCGGCGAGCAGTTGCAGGGCTCCTCCAGCCCACGGCACCAACTGGACAACCCCGAACAATGCCCGCTCCGCGTCGGCTCCTAGCGCGGTCGCCAAGTCGAGGAGCACTGCCACCACAACTACGACTGCCGCACCTCGTGTACTCAAGTTGAAGACGGCTCCAACAATCACCGCGAAACAGATAGTCGTGATGGAGATCCAGTCATCCGATCCAGGATCAAAGTAGGCAAGGACAACAAGCAGGAATCCGGCAAACGACTGACCCGTGACACGTGCATGCCGGGAAGGAGCGGCGAAGGCCACCAGCCACACCACTACCGGAATCCCCCACGTGATCCAGTCTCGAAGCGTCGAGTTACCGGTCGCCGCAAGAAATGCTGCCGCAGGGATGAAAACGACAGCGCCAGCGGCAAGAGACGCCGCGTTACCGGCTGTGGTGATGACCGAGGCTAAGGAGGTTGGCGGATCGACGGAAACGGGTGTCGACACCGGGCAAGGGTGCCACAGGCAGCTGACCGCGCTGGCTTACGGGAGGAGGCCCTCCATGCGTGCGACCCTGTGCAATTGCACCTTCGTCCGCGCTGCGATGCCGGCCTGCGTGTACTTGTCGCGAACACGATCGAGGTAATGCTTGACCGTATTGGGAGTGATCTCCATGCGTCGGGCGACCATCTCGAGCGTCAATCCAGATGCGTACAGAACGAGCGCCCGCTTCTCTTGCGCGGAAAGATCTACATTCGATTGCGCTCGAAGCACTGCTCCGGCGAGATCGGGTGGAATCCACGTTCCACCGTCGAGCACGGTACTCACCGCCTTACTCAGGTGCCCCAGATTCGAACGTTTCGCGATGAAGGCCTGGGCACCTGCGGCAAGTGCGGCCTGCAAAACATCTGGCCGAGCCATGGCACTGACGACCACAACGGGGATATCGCGGACGGTGAACGCCGAGACGGTCTCCGCAACGGGGGTCTCATCTCCCAGATCGAGATCGACAATCGCACAGTCGCACGCAGGTGACGCGGCCACTGCTGCTGTTGCATCCACGAGCGAATCTCCTGAGTACACGATCACGCAATCGGGGAAGTCACTGTG
>CAZQRR010000217.1:0-3156 GCA_964595675.1 uncultured Rubrivirga sp.
ATCTCGCCTGGACGGAGGCGGTGTATCGCATCGTCGAGCAGGCCTTGATGAACAGCGTGGCCCACGGGCGAGCGGCTCACGCTCTGGTAGGGCTGCGTTGGCAGGCGCGCATGCTGGTTTTGTCGATTGATGATGACGGAACAGGAACCACGGGATCGAGCATCCCTGGCCTAGGGACCGCTATCACCGATGCGTGGGCTGATCGAACGCACGGTAGGTGGACGCGCACGACGTCTGGTGAGGGTGGCGCTTCCGTGCACGTGGAGTGGCGCACCGGAACCTAGATCGATGTCAGGGCTATCCCGAATGTCACAGCAGTGACAGTCGGGGGCTTCGCTGCGACAGCGATGACAGCGTGGGCGTTGACGGTGCGAGGGACGTGCCGCTAACGCCACCGTGGGAGTGACATGTCGCAGGGCCCCCGACCTGATAACCGCAGTCGATCCCGCTGGCTGGCCATGACCGGGGTGCCGGTGTGCGCCGGATTGCTCGCCCTATCGCTGGCGTCGGCGAGCATCGGTCAGGCAGCATCCCCGGCAGTCTCTGCCGTTCCGCAGGAGCCGGCGAGCGCTGGGGCGGTGTCGCCGGCCAGCACCGCTGGTGGTCGTGTGGGTCCTGCTTCTGCGTTGACGTTCACCAACCGCACCACGGCCGACGGCCTGGGGTCTGACTATGTGTACGCGGTTTACGCCACGGACGACACCGTCTATGCCGCCACCATCACCCACTCCTCTGGACCGGGAGGCTTGAGCACCTCTATCGACGGAGGGGCGACGTTCAGGAACGACGATTCCACCATTGGTCTGGGCAGCGACAGCGTGCTCGCGGTGTATGCCGTTGGCAACACGATCTATGCCGGCACCGACAGCGGGTTGTCCATTTCGACGGACGGCGGTGCGTCCTTCACCAACCGCACCACAGCCGCCGGGCTGGCAAATGACGTCGTATATGGGGTGTATGCCGTTGGGAGCAAGGTCTACGCCGCCACCTTCGGCGGGTTGTCGATTTCCACCAACGGAGGGGCGAGCTTCACCACTCCGCTAAGTCCCACTCGCGTGTGGAGTGTGTACGCCATTGACGACACTGTCTACGCGGGTACCGATTATCAGGGCCTGAGAATTTCCAGCGACGGCGGGGCGACGTTTGCCGCTGACCGTAGGATCGCTGACGGGTTGGGGGCCGACAATGTGCGCGGGGTCTACGCGGCCGGTGCCAATGTCTATGCGGCAACCACGAACGGCTTCATCGGAGTTCCCGGCACTGGAGGACTGTCGATATCGACTGACGGTGGCGCGACGTTCACCAACGACGACACAACCGATGGCCTGGGGAGCGACGAGTTGTACGGGGTATACGAGACCGGGGGCACGATCTACGCGGCCACGAGGGGCGGGCTGTCTCTATCCAGCGACGGAGGCGCCACGTATACCAACTACTCCACCAGCAACAGCGCGATAGGCAGCAATGAGGTGCTCGGGGTATTCGCGAGGGGTGGCGTTGTCTACGCGGCCACCGATAACGGCCTATCGATTTCGGGCTCGTCCTTGCCTGCGCTGAATGCGTCTCCGGCCACAGCATCAATCGTGTCTGGCGCCACAGGCATGGTGACGATTTCCAGCACGGCTCAGGCGATACCAGATGACAGTGTGGTGACGGCGGTGCCGTCTGCCCCGGGTGTAGCGACCGTTACCTCGTCAGTCAATGCTTCGGGCGGCACGGCGACCTTCACGGTCACCGGGGTGACGGCTGGCACGTCGAATGTGACGTTCTCCGCGGCGGGGTACGCCAATGTTGTTGTACCGGTGACTGTCACTGCGCCGCCCCCTGGACCAGTGCCTGGACCCGTTCCGGTGCTCCCACCGTCGGCACCGGCATCGGTGGCCGGCGTCGCTGGTGAGGGCTCTGCTGTCGTGTCGTGGACGGCACCGGCTGATGCGGGGTCGTTCCCCGTCTCGAATTATCAGGCGGTGGTGTCCCCGGATGGCCAGTCGTGTCTGGTGGTTTTCCCGGCAGAGACGTGCACCATCACCGGTCTCACGAACGGGACTGCCTACACCGCGACGGTGCGGGCGTTGAACGGTGCCGGCTGGGGACCGTACTCCGCCGCATCTGCCACTTTCACCCCTCAGCCGCCTGTGGCACCGTCAATCATGATCACGGGCACGCGCGCCGATGTGCGCGGCAAACCCGGAGTCGTCGTCACCGGCACCACGACAAGTTTCGGCATGGGGGCGATCCTGCGGCCCTGGATTCGTTTCCCCGGACAAACCTCCTACACGCAAGGCACCGCCAACATCCTCGTGGATGTCCAGGGTGGCTTCACGTGGGAGCGTCGTACCGGCAAGACGATCTACATCTCCATCAGAAGCGAAGACGGCGCGGTGGAGTCCAACCGTCTCGTCGTTCGCGCGACCTAGCCAACAACCGAGCGATCCGATAGCCCCGGGGATAGCGCAGCGCGCTTCATGGCCCTGACGCTGCGGCTGAAGTGGCCTGGGCCAGCCGTCCTCGCCTGGAAGTCTTGCGGTGGATCGAAACCGCTCAGGATGATTCTTTGGACGCCCTACGGGGCCGGGTGCCTGTGTATCCGCTCTCGCGTGCATGACCCGCGTCGGCCGATTCGGGAGTCCATCAGGATCGGGGTAGGTCATCTATCGGGGTGGTCGCGCCGGCTGCCGGTACTCTGACCCGCGATCAACCCCGCGCCGATGAGAGAGGGTCACTGTGGCAACGATTGAGATTGACGGAGATGACGCGGTCCTGAAGCTGGGCCACATGGAGGACGTGGAAGCCATGCACGTACACACCGTCTCCGCTCCCTTGACCGCCGTGCAATCCGTTGAAGGCGTCGATGATCCCTGGGCCGATCTGCGTGGTGTGAAGGAAGTGGGCACGGAGATCCCCAACAAGGTCATGGTCGGCACCCGCAGGGGCGAGGGCTTCAAGGACTTCTGTGCCGTGCACAAGGCTGGACCTGCGGTCATCGTGACCCTCGATCCCGCGGTAAGCGAGTACAACCGGTGGGTCGTCAGCGCAGACATCAACGATGTGCCCGCTCAGCTGAAGCGCTAGCGAGTCGGTCTCGATTCGAGACTGGGCGGTGTCGGCTTAGGCTGACCCGCGTGACATCAGCACCTCGGTGGTTCACCGACACCG
>CAZQRR010000218.1:0-3054 GCA_964595675.1 uncultured Rubrivirga sp.
ATCTCGCCTGGACGGAGGCGGTGTATCGCATCGTCGAGCAGGCCTTGATGAACAGTGTGGTCCACGGGCGCGCGGCTCACACTCAGGTAAGGCTGCGTTGGCGGGCGCGCATGCTGGTTCTGTCGATCGATGATGACGGATACGGAATCACGGGATCGAGCATCCCTGGTCTGGGCACCGCCATCACCGATGCGTGGGCTGATCGAACGCACGGTAGGTGGACGCGCACCAGCTCAGCTGACGGTGGTGCGTGCCTACGTGTGGAGTGGGGCACCGCACGCTAGGTGTGCGTTTGGACGTTCGTGTGACCCGATGAGTGTCACAGCAGTGACAGTCGAGGCCTTTCCAACGTCAGCGATGGCAGCGTGGCCGCTGACCGGCGCGAGTGACGTGCCGCTGACGCCACCGTGGGAGTGACATGTCGCAGGGCCCCCGACCTCGAAGCCGCAGTCGCTCCCGACTGCTGACCCTGGCCTGGCTGCCGGCCTGCGCTGGATTGCTCGCCCTGTCCCTGACCCCTGTTGCTGTCGGCCACGCATCAGCACCGGTATCGGTGACGGCAGCCGCCCAGCCCATGAGCGTCACGATCTACAACCAGGCCAATGATGGTCTGGGATCTGATGGTCTCCGCGGAATCCTCGTGACCGACGACTCGATCTATACCGGTGCCCAGACTGGCGGTGTGAATGTGTCCTCGGTAAGTCCTGTCAGTTTCACAAACTACAGCTCAGGTCTCGGCAGTTCATGGGTCGAGCAGGTCTTTGCCACAGATGACTCCATTTACGCCGCCACACTCGGTGGGTTGAGTATTTCTGCAGTGAACCCGGTGAGTTTCACCAACTACACGACGGGCGACGGACTGGGGAGCGACCAAGTGAATTCGGTCTTCGTCACCGATGACACGATCTATGCCGGCACAGATTGGGTCGGATCAGGCACCGGTGGGTTGAGTATCTCGCCCGTACACCCGGTGAGCTTCACCACGACGAGGGCGGGCGACATACTAAAAGACCGAGTTTATGACGTTTTCGCCACTGACGACACCGTCTACACCGCAACCGAGGGGGGCCTTGGCATCTCCACCGATGGCGGCGCCACCTTCACGTACAGGACGAATGCGAATAGTGGGCTCGGTGGCGACTGGCTGCTAGGTGTCTTCGCCACGGATGACACGATCTACGCCGCTACTCGAACCGGTGGATTGAGCATCTCAACTGATGGTGGAGCCTCGTTCGTCAATCGAACCACCGCGGATGGACTAGGCGATAATTTCGTGGCCGACGTGATGGTCATCGATGACACCGTATATGCAGCCACGAACGGTGGTCTGAGCATCTCCACTGATGGTGGAGCGAGCTTCACCACCTACAGCGCAACGGGATTCGCATATGTGACGAATGTGTTTGCCACGGCAACTAATATTTATATGTCCGGTGAGAATGTCGGTCTCGGTGTGACGTCGAATCCGCCGTCGTCGACTCCGGCATCCACTCCGTCGATCTCGGGTGTGAGCCCCACCACTGGTCCAACAACAGGTGGAACGCCGGTCACGATCACGGGGTCCAACTTGACCGGGGCAACGTCGGTGACGTTCGCCGGAGTGGCCGCGACGGTCACGTCGAACACCTCTTCGCAGATCGTCGCTACGACACCTGCGGGGGCGGCAGGAGCGGTCACGGTCGCGGTCACCACCGGAGGCGGCACTGCGACGTCGTCGTCTGCCTTCACCTACACAGCACCCACGCCACCGGACCCGGCTCCGGCCTTCCCACCGTCCGCGCCGGCATCGGTAGCCGGTGTCGCGGGTGATGGGTCTGCGGTGTTGTCGTGGAGTGCCCCAGCGTCTTTCGGCTCGTTCCCGATCTCGTCCTATCAGGCGGTCGTGTCACCGGGTGGACAGTCGTGTCTGGTGGCTGCGCTGGCGTGCACCATCACCGGTCTCACCAATGGCACGGCGTACACCGCAACCGTCCGTGCGTTGAATGGTGCCGGCTGGGGGGCATGGTCAGCGTCATCGTCTGAAGTGACACCCGGGGCACCGTCGATCATGATCACTGGATCGCGGGGTGACGTGCGCGGCAAACCCGGAGTGGTCCTCACCGGCACCACGATAGGTTTCGGGATGGGGGCGATCCTGCGGCCCTGGATACGTTTCCCCGGGCAGACCTCCTTCACGCGAGGCGCCGCGAGCATCCTGGTCGATATCCAGGGTGGGTTCACGTGGGAGCGTCGTACCGGCAAGACGATCTACATCTCCATCAGAAGCGAAGACGGCGCGGTGGTGTCCAACCGTCTCATCCTCCGGACGACCTAACCAACAACCGAGCGAGCCGATAGCCCGAGGACAGCGCAGCGCGCTTCATGGCGCTGATGCTGCGGCTGAAGTTGCCTGGGCCAGCGGTCCTCTGCTGGAAGTCTGGTGGTGGAACGAAACCGCTCGGGACGATTCATTGCACGCCCTACGGGGCCAGGCGCGTGTGTGCGTCCACTTCCGTGTGCATGACCCACTCGGGCCGATTCGGTGGTTTACCGGGATCGGAATGGGTCATCTATCGGCGTGGTCGCGCCGGCCACCGGTACTCTTACCCTCGATCAACCCTGAGCCGATCAGAGAGGGTTACTGTGGCAACGATTGAGATTGACGGAGATGACGCGGTCCTGAAGCTAGGCCGGATGGAAGATGTGGAGGCCGAGCACATTCATACGATCTCGGCTCCGTTGAGTGCCATTCAATCGGTGAAAAGCGTCGATGACCCCTGGTCCGATTTGCGTGGTGTGAAGGAAGTCGGCACCGAGATCCCCAACAAGATCATGGTGGGCACCCGCCGGGGCGAGGGCTTCAAGGATTTCTGCGCAGTACACAAGGCTGGACCTGCGGTCATCGTGACTCTTGATCCCGCGGTGAGCGAGTACAACCGGTGGGTCGTTAGCGCAGATATCAACGACGTGCCCGCTCAGCTCAAGCGCTAGCGAGTCAGTCTCGATTCGGGACTGGGCGATGTCGGCTTAGGCTGACCCGCGTGACATCAGCACCTCGGTGGTTCACCGACACCG
>CAZQRR010000219.1:0-3030 GCA_964595675.1 uncultured Rubrivirga sp.
GCGACCGCCTTCTTGACCTTCTTGCCGGCCTTGGCGAGGGCATCTTCGGTGGCCTCGATCTCCGACTCGATCTCGCGCTTGTCCGCCTTGAGCTCTGCGCTGGACTTGCCATCGGTGTCCGCCGCCGGCCTGGCAGCCTGGGCCAGCCCCAGCGGCCCGACAATGAGGGAGGCCGATACGCCTAGGGCCGCCAGCATCAGGGCAGGGGTCAGCGAACGGCGGGGAAGCACCTCCCCAGGATAACCCCAGAAGTCACATAAACCTCAGTTGTCACACGCGCAAGTACTTGCGCAATGTGAAGAAGGCGGCCAGGGAGGCCAGGGCGATACCGGTGATCAGCAGGATCGGGGCGATCGCCACCACCGCATCCCAGCCCACGAAGGCGGTGAACTGGAACGAGGGTGCCAGGACACCGTCGATCACGAAACTCTTAACCGCCACCAAACTGACGATGGCCAACACCGCGCCGAGCGCGGCGGCCACCGCAGCTTCGAGTAGGAACGGCAACTGGATGTAGAAGTTCGACGCACCGACCAATCGCATGATTCCGGTCTCTCGTCGCCTACTGAAGGCTGCCACCCGCATGGTGTTGACGATCAGCAGGACGGTCACCACGAGCATGATCACCGCGATGAGCAGGGCAATCGCTTGTAGCCCGTTGAGTAATCGGAAGAACTGATCGAGGACCTTGCGTTGGTCGTTGACCTGCTCGATGCCGGGGCGTCCGGCGAAGGCAGATGCAACAACGTCGTACTGAGTCGGGTCGGCCAGTTTGACGCGGAAGGACTCGGGTAGCGCCTCCTCCGTGACGTTCTCGACGATCGGAGAGTTCGCAAACTGCTCTTGGAATCGCTCGAACGCTTCAGTCTTGGACTCGTAGTACACCTCTTCGACGAGCGGGCGTAGCGACTCGAGGTCGGCGCGGATCTGGTCCCGTTGGGCATCGGTGACGGCCCCGCTCGCGCAGGACGGCGCGTCGCTGCCGCGCGAACACAGGAAGATCGATACTTCGACCTTGTCGTACCAGAAGTCCTGCATCGTGGTGACCTGGGCACGCACTAGGAGACTGACCCCGAATAGTGCAAGGGACACCGCCACGGTGATGATCACGGCGAAGGTCATCGTGAGGTTTCGACGAAGACCCGCGCCCACCTCGCTGGTGACGAATGAGGCGCGCATCAGCGGGCGTATCCGTAGACACCGCGCGACTGATCGCGTACCACGTGGCCGGTCTCCAACTCGATTACTCGACGACGCATTTGATCGACGATCTGTGCATCGTGCGTGGACATGATGACGGTCGTACCCAACCGGTTGATCCGATCGAGCAACTTCATGATGCCGATCGATGTATTGGGATCGAGGTTTCCGGTGGGTTCGTCGGCTATCAGGAGCATGGGCCGGTTAACGAACGCTCGCGCGATGGCCACGCGCTGCTGCTCGCCACCGGATAGCTCGTCAGGACGACGCTCCATCTTGTCCTCGAGGCCCACGACCTCCAGTACCTCCGGTACCACCTTCTTGATGTGCGAGCGCGGCTTGCCGATCACCTCGAGGGCGAACGCGACGTTCTCGAACACACTCTTATTTGGCAGCAGTCGAAAGTCCTGGAAGACGGTTCCGATCTGACGGCGAAGGGTCGGGATCTTCCAGTTCGACAACCGATTCAGATCCTTGCCCAGAACCCAGACCGTGCCGGAGTTGGGACGTTCCTCCCGAAGGACCAGCCGCAGGAAGGTCGACTTGCCCGAACCCGACGGCCCAACCAGGAAGACGAATTCACCCTTCTCGATTTCCAGGGAGACGTCGTCCAGCGCCGGCCGATTCTGGCTCGGGTAGGTCTTGCTCACATGGTCGAAAAGGATCACATCAGCCTCGCGGTCGGGGGAGTCATCGGCAGTCTAAGCACAGCCAGGCTCGAGTTGGATCAGGACGCGGCCGCCTGTTGCCGGCGCCACCTGATTCCCGAGGCGATAAATGCGTCGATCTCTCCATCGAGGACCGCTTGGGTGTTACCCGTCTCTTCTTCGGTCCGTAGATCCTTGACCATCTGATAGGGATGAAGCACGTACGAGCGCATTTGATTGCCCCACGAGCCGGATGAATCACCCTTGAGTGCGTCGATCTTGGCTCGCTCTTCTTGCCGACGACGCTCCAGCAACTTCGCCTGAAGGATGCCCATGGCAGTGGCCTTGTTCTGCAACTGTGAACGTTCGTTCTGGCAGGAGACCACGATCCCCGATGGGATGTGGGTTATGCGCACGGCAGAGTCGGTCGTATTGACGCCCTGTCCACCCGGTCCGCTCGATCGGTACACATCGATACGCAGATCGTCGTCGGGGATGTCCATGCTCTCGGTCTGCTCGACCACGGGGATCACTTCCACACCCGCGAAGGATGTCTGTCGGCGCCCTTGGTTATCGAACGGGGAAATGCGCACCAGACGGTGCGTTCCCTGTTCGACGGACAACGTTCCGTACGCGAACGGAGCCTTCACTGCGAAAGTGGCGGACTTGATTCCCGCTTCCTCTGCATAGGAGGTGTCGTAGACATCCGTGGGCCAGCCATGCCGTTCGCAGTAGCGCAGGTACATCCTCATGAGCATCTCGGCCCAATCGGCGGCATCGACACCTCCCGCCTCCGCGCGGATGGTGACCAAGGCCTCGCGTTCGTCGTACTCCCCCGACAACAGGGTGCGCACTTCGAGATCGGAGACGTCTCGTTCCAACACATCGAGTTCGCTGACCGCTTCCGCGAGCGCGGACTCATCGTTCTCGGCCTCAGCGAGTTCGAAGAGAACCGGGAGATCGTCGACGCGAGACTTCAGCGCACCCATGCGGCGCATCTCACCCTGCAGGAAGGACAGGCGTGATGTGACCCGTTGAGCGTTCGCCTGGTCATCCCACAGGTTCGGCTCGGACGCCTGTCGCTCTAGATCGGCGATCTCGGCCTCGATGGATGCCGGGTCGAAGACCTTCTCCAGGTTCGCCATGGTCGTCTGAACGGCGCTTACCCGGTCGTCGATCTCCA
>CAZQRR010000220.1:0-2988 GCA_964595675.1 uncultured Rubrivirga sp.
TCAACGCCAACCCGTCCCACCTTGGCCAGCAGCGGTCGTACCGGTATTCAGCGGCGGGCGAGAAGCGGGGAGGCATCGCCGGCGCGGGGACTCGCAGGCTTGGGAGCAATGCCTGAACCGCGTGTTCAAGGGCCACGCCGGATTGCGGTGCCCGAGCCGGTTCGCCAAATACTGCGCGAGACAGTGGGCGAACCACCAGCGCACGTGACCGTGCACGAAGGTGGTGCTGCCGGAGAGTTGACAAATTCGGTGAATGCGGAAGCCTTCACCCGCGACGGACAGATCTACTTCGCCAACGATGCGCCGGTGGATAGTCCGCGAGGCCAGCAACTGCTGGCCCACGAACTCACCCATGTGATGCAGCAACAAGGGCGCCCGGGCTCGATGCCTGGCGAGCACACGCAGGAGGGGCAAGACCTCGAGCAGGCGGCCCGCCAAGTGGAAGATCACATGGTGAACGGTCGCGGACGATCGGCACGCGCCGTTGTTCGTGCTCCGAAGTCAGAAGGCGAGGAACCGGCTCCGCTGCACCACCGGACCGCATCGATGGATGCCCCATTCATGCGGGGTAGTGCTGGTGGTGCTGCGACTTCGTCGGGATCGCAGGCGATCGCTCCCTCGGGTAGCGGCAGCATCGTCTCAAGTTCTGCTCACGGAGTCGATGCAGGTGTGCAGCGCAAGGAACGCGAGCCCTCGCGGGCGATCTTGGACGGCATCGGGGACACGGCCTCCAAGGCTTGGTCCAAGAGCCGCGAGTCCCTGCTCGGTCAGTTGGAACAGGAATTCTCCGGTCCTCCCAAGAGCAACAAAGAACCCGATAGTCGAGCCAAGCAGTTAGAGCGTCAGGCCGCGGATTTGTATCCGTATTTGCGGCGTCGGTTGCGGTCCGAGTTGGTGCGTGACCTAGAACGAAGGGGGCGCTTGTGATCGACCTGTCGAGCCTTATGGCGCTCGTGCCGCAAGTCCCCGGCGGAATGATGCCGTCCTTGCCCACGGGCTTCGGGCCTACTCGCTACGACCCCGATAACCCGGGGGGCTTCTTCAGCGGCTTCACGATGTCCGTGGATGGCGTGAGCGACCCATCACTCGGTGGTGGGTGGCAATCCATGTCGCTGGGTTCGATGGAGATGAACACCAACGATCTGCCGGCCGGCGGCTATCTGCGAACTTCCTTCCGGGAGATCGAGCGGATCTCCTACGGCAGTGTCAATCTCGCTCGTCCGTGGCAGCCGGGTACGAGCGTCTTGATCACTGAGTGGTTCAGCAAGGCTCGCGAACATGGTCCGACCCAGGTCTCGGTCACGATCGAAGTCCCCGACGGCCAATCGAGCAAGAAGTACTCGATCATCTTCCGCAACTGCCTCCCCAAAGAGTGGAACGCACCCTCCTTCACCGCCGGAATGGTCAACGCGGTCGGAACAGGTGTCATGCCACCGACCACGATCGAGACGTTGTCTTTCACGTTCTCCGGATACCACGTCGAGACCTTCGGTGGCAGCACTCCCATGGTGGATCAGTCCATCGCATCCGAGGAGCGGGTCGAGCCCTGCAAACTGGTGATCATCCCGAACACCGGCAGCGCAACGCGTGCGATCTTGGCGCGGATGAGTTCGTGGACGCTTGGTTCGTCGGGTATCGGCGGCATGCTGGGTGTGGGCAGCATCGGCTCGGCGATTGCGCGGCAAGCTGCGGTCGTCGCGGCCGAATACGACTCGGTCGAATTCTTCCTGCCCCCTGCGAGCATGAAAATCAAGAAGGCCGCCAGTTGGGAAGTCACCGACTCGACATCCTCCTCTCAATCCGGCCCGTTGGAATGGAACGGCCCTCAGCCCATGAAGATCGAGTTCGAATTCATGATGAAGTCCGAGGGCCTGTCCCTTCGTCCCACGGGGGCCTTGGGTTACGGCAAGCAGCGAAGCGTGATGGCCGAGTTGAAGAAGATGCTGATGCTGGTGGAGAACTACAGCAACTCGTTCTGGTCAACTGCCACAACACCGCCGTTGGTCATGCTGTTGTGGGGTTCGTTCATTTCACCATTGAGTGTCGTCTCGCAATTCAGCTCACAGATCGTCCGGTTCGGCTCCGATGGGGATCCGACGAAGGCGATCGGGTCGATTGAACTGACGCAATACCCCACGTCCACGGGGTTGACCAACCCGACGTCCGGTGGTTTGGCGCCGGAGTTGAGTGAAACGGTTCTGGAGGGCGACACACTCGCGCATGTCTCCTACCGCACCTATCAACATCCCAAGCACTGGCGCGATGTTGCCCATCACAACGGAATTGACGATCCGATGCGAATCCCCGCGGGACGCAAGGTGCTCCTTCCTTCACCCATCGATCTCCCCAAGCGTGGTGAAGGCGGCACTGTCCTCGTCGAGGACGCCGACGAGGACTTCCTTGACTCGGAGGAGGAGTACTGATGGCGAGTCTCTTCGGTAACGCCTACGACCAACCGGGTGCGAACCTCCGCCTACTGTGGGATCGCAGCCACATAAAGGATGAGGAGGCCGCGCAGATCGCACGCATCACCATCGATGCGGCACTCAATATGCCCCGGGTGTGCGAGGTAGAGATCAAGTTGGGGCCCAAGAAGGTCGCCGACTTCGGTGGTAGCAAGAGTCGGATCGGCCAGACGATCTCGGTCTTCGCCTACGGTCTGGGAGATTTAGCTGGCGACATCGTCTTCCGTGGCCCCATCGCAAGCCGCGAGATTCGCACAGATCCAGCCCACGGCACGCGCATGGTGCTGCGCGCCTACGACCAGGGCTACGAAATGATGGCGGCGAGCAAGACCCGGTCCTTCAAGGACATGACGTACGGCGAGATCGCGAAGAAGATCGCTGGGGATTACAGCTTGGCAGGATTGGTGGGCGGCGACGTCACCACCTCCGGCACTCGGCACCCGTTCGTGGTTCAGTCCAACGAAACCGACTGGGACTTCCTGGTGCGGATGGCTCGCGAGCAAGGCTGGGTGTGCTTTGTGCG
>CAZQRR010000221.1:0-2974 GCA_964595675.1 uncultured Rubrivirga sp.
TGGCGCGTGCCCCTCGTGCATTCGATGCACACCATGGCGAAGGTCAAGAACCTCGAGCTGGCCGAAGGCGACACCCCCGAACCGGAGATACGCATCATCGGTGAGCAGCAGGTGGTGGACATCGCCAGTCGCTTGACGGCGAACACCTCCGACGAAGCACGTCAGTTGATCGATCTATACGCGGCGGATCCGTCACGAGTTGACGTGATCCACCCCGGTGTGGACCTTCAGACCTTCACCCCCGGTGATCAGGCGGCAGCCCGCGCGCGCGCCGGGTTGGCGGCGGATGAGTTCGTCGTTTTGTTCGTGGGGCGCATCCAACCCCTGAAGGCACCCGACGTTCTGGTGCGCGCGATCGCGCAGGTGCGGGCGGACCGGCCGGACCTGAAGGTTCGCGCGGTCATCTGCGGCGGACCTTCCGGCAGCGGCTTGGACAAGCCAACTGCACTGATCGACCTAGCCAACGAACTCGACGTGGCGTGCGCGGTGACGTTCTTGTCCCCCACATCACGCGAGGATCTCGCAGACCTGTATCGCGCAGCCGATGTGACGATGGTGCCCTCCCACTCGGAATCGTTCGGGCTGGTGGCTGTCGAGTCGCAGGCCTGCGGCACCCCGGTCATCGCAGCGGCCGTGGGTGGGCTTCGCACGGCGGTTGTCCACGAAGTCAGCGGATTGCTGATCGAGGGACACGATCCTCGCGCCTACGCTCGCGCCGTCGAACGCTTCGCCGATGAGCCGAGGCTGAGAGCCGAACTGGGTCGCGGTGCAGTCATGCACGCTGCATCCTTCGGCTGGGAGAACACCACCGTGGGCCTGCTGGACACGTACCGAGCTGCGATGGCCGACCAAGACAACGCTCGATTCGCGGTCTCGACTCCGTGACCATCCCCGCAGCAGTACAGACGTTCCTCGACACCCACGGCTTGGAACACGAGGCCATCGACACTCGATCCATTGCAGTTGTGGTTCCAGGTGAGCGGAAGTTGAAGACCACGGTGTCCTTGTTCTTCGGAGAGCGAACCCTCACGGTCAATGCGTTCGTGATCCGCCGACCCGACGAGAACGCGGTGAACGTCTATCGATGGCTGTTGGAGCGCAACAAGCGGATGTACGGACTGGCGTACAGCGTCGACCACCTCGGTGACATCTACCTCACTGGGCGCTTTCCACTTTCCGGTCTTGACGAGGCCGAACTCGATCGGATCTTCGGTGCGATCAGCGAATACGCGGATGGTGCATTCAATCTGCTCTTGGAGTTGGGATTCGCCTCGGCGATCAAGCGAGAATGGGAATGGCGTACCGAATCGGGCCTACCCACCGACAACCTGGCGGCCTTCCGCCACTTGACCGAGCCCACGACTTCAAGCGAAGGCAATCAGCCTGACTGAGATTCACGCCACCTGACCCAAGGAAGTTCGCGTCCGGCAGGATGAAGCCATGATCGCAGCCCCGTACACGCTCGTGCTCCTTCGTCACGGCGAAAGCGAATGGAACGCCAAGAACCTGTTCACCGGCTGGGTGGATGTGGACTTGACGGTCAAGGGTCGCGACGAGGCCAAGCGCGGGGGCGAGCTGCTCGCCGAGAACGGGATCCTTCCCGACGTGGTGCACACATCCCTGCTCACGCGTGCGATTCGCACCAGTCATCTGGCACTCGAGGCGGCCGACCGCTTGTGGATTCCAGTTCGGCGCAATTGGCGACTGAATGAGCGTCACTACGGAGCACTGCAAGGAAAGAACAAGAAGGAGACCCTCGAGGAGTTCGGTGAGGAGCAGTTCATGCTGTGGCGACGCAGCTACGACGTTCCTCCCCCGCCGATCGCACCCGATAGCCCCTTCGCGCAGACAGATGATCCGCGCTACGCGAGCCTGCCCCCGGATGCCCGGCCGGCTACCGAGTGTCTTGCCGATGTAGTGCGACGAATGATCCCGTACTGGGAGGACGTGATCGTGGCCGAGGATCTGCGCGTGGGCAAGACGGTGTTGGTCGCCGCGCACGGGAACTCACTGCGAGCGCTGGTCAAGCACCTCGATGGCATCTCCGATGCGGACATCGCCGAGCTCAACATCCCCACGGGGATTCCCTTGGTGTACCGACTCGATCACGACCTGCAGCCGCTCGTTCCCGGTGGGGAGTACTTGGATCCCGAGCTTGCTGCCGCAGCTGCCGCGGCGGTCGCCGCACAGGGCAGGGGTTAAGGGATAACGGAGAAGGGCGAACGAGGGGAGCGATCATGCACCTGCATACCGAACGTTTGGATCTGATCGATTCGACCGTACGCGAATGGGATGCGGTGGTGCTCGCGAGTGATCCTGATGAGGGCATCGTCCTGGATCGCTCGGCGTTCTACCCCGGTGGTGGAGGACAGCCGCCCGACCACGGCGTGCTGCTCTGGGGCGGGGTGCAGACGAGGATCGTCGGAGCCCGTCGTGGCGATGACATCCGGTTGATCCCCGAACCAGGGGATCCGATCCCCCCGGTTAGCACGGCCGTGCGCGGAGCCATCGAAAACGAACGACGCACCGCGTTGATGCGCACGCACTCTGGGCTGCATCTGCTGTCCGGTGTGGTGTTTCGCGATTTCGGAGCACTCGTAACGGGCTCGAACATGGATCCCCTGTCCGGTCGGTTGGATTTCAACCTGGACACCGTCCCCGAAGGCTTCAAGGACGCGGTCGAAGGGGCCTGCAACGCCGAAGTCGTGGCCGACCGCGCCATCGAGGCATATGAGCTGCCCCGCGCCCAGGCATTCGAGATCCCCGACATCATCCGCACGGCCACGAACCTGCTGCCCGCTGACATCGAGGTAGTACGGATCGTGGACATCAAGGGCTTGGATGTTCAGGCCGACGGTGGAACACACGTGGCCTCGACCCGACAGGTGGGGCAGATAAGGGTGCAGAAGGTGGAGAACAAGGGCAAGGGATTCCGGCGGATCCGGATCACGTTGGAGTCAGATTGAGGGTTCGA
>CAZQRR010000222.1:0-2959 GCA_964595675.1 uncultured Rubrivirga sp.
AGGAAGAAGGCTCGATCGGTTGGCTGGTTGAGTTTGTTGAAGTCGTCGCTGGCCTGGATGACCACGCGCAACATGTCGACCTCGGAACGGTTGTTGGAAAGATCCGTGCGAATCTGCGCTGCCGCGCTGGGAATGGTGCTCGCGCTGTAACTGACATAGACGGAATCTGGTTTTAGGGCAGCGAGGGCTTCGATCCGCTCGGAGACCAGGCGACCCGGTTGCAGGCGGCCACGCTCGTAGGCGCTGATGTTGGCCTGGCTGGTGGCGAGGAGTTCGGCGGCCTGGGCTTGGGTGAGGTTCAGGCGGGTGCGGGCCTGCGTCAAGGTGTTATTCGTTTCACTCACGCCCCGATTATATATTTGTATGCTATTCAATATATATTATTGAGATGTCTGAGTTTGCGAGCAAAATGAGGTCATGAACGAAGAGCAACGTTCCACCGAAGGATCGACTACCCCTCTCCCAACCTTTCCCGATGCGCAGGGAGCGGCACCCGTGACGACGGACATGGTGCGGACTGCACTAGACGACGAGTACCCAATCGAGAGGGAACCAGAGTCAAACTCGCGAGACTGAGTCGAAACGCCCCGCTAGGCACCGCCTTGGTCGTGGCGGTCGCATAAGTATCCACAGGCAAAAAATGCGTGGTCCTCGACAACAGAGGCTCACCTAGCCTAACTGGATGCACGGACGCGACCTCCATCTATTCGTGGATGAGTCCAAGGCCAAGGCCTACATCATGGCGATCGCGACGATCGAAGAGACGAAAGTTGAGGACGCGCAGCAAGCGCTGAGAGCTCTGCGTATCGGAGGACAGACGTCACTCCACTTCAAACGAGAAAATGCACGTCGCCGCAGAGCGATACTGGCCGCACTCGTCGAGATGGGCTGGGGCGCCCAGATCGTGTCCAGTAGTCACAGCCGACAAGATGTTGCACGGGGCGAATGCTTGTCACAGATTGTTGCCTATGCCTCTTCGGTCAAAGCTCGGCAGACGACTCTGGAGCTTGATGCCTCCGTCGAAAGGTTCGATCGACAAACGCTCTTCCAACTCGTGGCACAACAATCGCTGAATCAGTCCTTGCGTTACCAGTTGGTGACCCGCATCCAAGAGCCTTGCCTATGGGCCGCAGACGCGATCGCTTGGAGCTACGCGCGAGGCGGCGAGTGGCGATCTCGACTTGAGGCCCTGATTGGTCGATCGCCGTGAAAAACGCGGACCCGGCTCACCGTCCGTCCGGACGGCTGCCGGGCCCACTTCCAACCAGCTACTGCCGGAGGCTGATCCAAGACTACGTCCGTCTGATAAGTCGAGTCAAGATCCGCGGAAACAACTTTCGGGCACTCTGACGGACGCGGGTGAAATCGACACAGGTGGCAGCGGCAACCTAGCTCGGCACCGACAAGGGCGCGCTTTCTCTGCCCCAGCGGTCGATGGCTGTAATGACGGTCGTGCCCTGGGCGCTGCCCTGCCATTGCATGGTGGGTCCGGTGGCCGGAACTATCGCGACGAGGTTGGTGGCGTCGGTGAGGGCGCAGGCCTGGGGCGTCGTCGTTGGAATTTGGTAGATCGCATAGCTCACGGCGTTGTTGTCGCTTGCAGCCCAGGTGAGTTGGCCGTTCCTCCAGCGGGGGTTGACCGGTGGCGCAGCCTGCAGGCCTGATGGGTTGCCATACATCGGTGCGATCGCCGGGCGAGAGTAGTAGCGGTTGACCAGGCGTGATGTGGTTCCGCGGCGGTCGGCCTTTACGTGCCGCGCGGAGAAGTAGATCGCTCCCCCGACCTGCGGGAAGGTGCGAGTGAACTTGCGGTGCTTGACGAGCACGTTCTTCTTGCGCCAATCGCGGGTGGTGTTCGTGCCGGCGCGGTAGGTGGCTTCACCTATATATAGGCCGACGTTGTGGCCGTTCGCCTTGGCGATATCGATCTCGTTCGCCCACCACCGGGTGATCTTCTCGTAATCGGCCGCCTCGAAGCCGCGGGTCCAATAGATCTGCGGAGCGATGTAGTCGATCCAACCCTCGCGGACCCACTTGCGGGTGTCCGCGTAGAGCTGGTCGTAGTTCTGCACGCCAGCACGGGTGTCCGAACCTTGCGGATCGGTCGCCTTGTTCCGCCACACAGCAAACGGCGAAACCCCGAACTGCACCCACGGCTTGGTCGCCTCGATGCGATCGGACAGTTCCTTGACCAGGGCGTCCGTGTTGGCTCGACGCCAATCGCCTCGACTCATGCCCTGCCCGTAGAGCTCGTAACTGGCCTTGTCTTTGAACGGCCGGCCCGAACCCGGGTAGGGGTAGAAGTAGTCGTCGAAATGGACGCCGTCGATGTCGTATCGCTCGACTGCCTCCATGATCACGTCGACCACGTGCGCGCGCACCGCTGGGTTACCTGGGTCGTAGTACCACTTGCCGTCCTTGCGGATCACCCAATCGGGATTCACCCGCGCGGGATGGTTCGGGGTGAGAGTGTTCAGTGACTTGCCCATGGTCACGCGATACGGGTTGAACCACGCATGCAGTTGCAGGCCTCGCTTGTGGGCTTCCTCCGTTGCGAAGGCAAGCGGGTCATAACCCGGGTCCTCACCTTGCGTGCCTGTCAGCCAGCGCGACCACGGTTCCTTCTCGCTCGGCCAGAAGGTGTCGGCCGCGGGACGCACCTGCAAGACCACGGCATTGAAGTTGTTGCGCTTGGCCAGATCGAAGTAGTCGATGAGTTGCTGCTGTTGGGCTTGAACGCTTTGGCCCTTCCTGGCCGGCCAATCCAGATTGACCACGCTCGCGATCCACATCGCGCGAAAATCGGTCTTGTCGTAGCGGGGGTTGGGAGTGCAGTCGTCCGCTGCCGGGTTCAGCTGGGATGTCCTGGGAGTTTGGGTGTGCTCCGTGGGGCCTTGCTGGGCGATCGCCGCGGGGGCCGCGAGGGTGAGGGCAGCGATCAGCAGGGGCGTGAGGAAGG
>CAZQRR010000223.1:0-2955 GCA_964595675.1 uncultured Rubrivirga sp.
TGCCCTTCGTGGTCGCCAATCGCTCAGCGATGTCGCAAGCAGAACCAGACCCGCAGCCCCGACGGTAGCCAGGAATCGTGCATCCATGGTGGCCACGACCGGATCGCCCACCATGGCGAAGAGTGAGACGACCCAGATCGTCACACCGGTCACGGCGATGGCGTAGTTCACCCAGATGAAGGCGATCGCGATTGCTGCGCCGACTATGGCTAGGGGCAGGAATCCTGCCCCTTCAGGGCGCACGGTTATCACGACGAGGAACGCGATGAGCAACCCGACGATCGTTCCCGTGAGCCTGTGGATGATGCGAACAACGGTGCCATCGTGATCAGGTTTGCTCATCCAGGCCACCGACATCGGTAACCAGTAGGGGTGAGGGACCGAGATGGTTTCTGAGATGGATGTGGCGACCATCATGATGAGCGCCAGGCGTATGCCATGCCGCAAGAAAGCCCGCTGTTCATTCCGCAGTGTCGAGATCTTCGGGAATGCTTCGGCAGGTGGTTGCGGGAGCTTATGCCTTCCACGTGAGATCCCCATGAGCACGCTCGCCACGGCTTGGATGAATCCACCGAGCCCGACGAGTGCGGCCGAGGTGAATGCGTCGTCGAGGGGAACGGGTACTCCCACGTAGATGCTGAACAAGACGAGGGCGAGGAGTCCGCCTAGGGCGGCGCGGCGTCCGAGGAAGCCCATCGAGCCGCACACGAAGGCCACCACGCCCGTGGCGGCGATCGCCAGGAAATGGACGTCCGACAGAGCCGAACCCAGACCCACCGCGAGCATCAGCCCGGCGGTGGTCCACAGCATCGTGCGCCAGCGTTGACCGAAAGGTTGTCCAGCCTCGGAAATAGCGACGAATGCCGCACCGATCGATAGCGGGATCGCCTTGTCGAGTTCGCCGCCAAGGACAGGAATCACGGTCACGATCGCCGTCACGAAACTGCCGCGTATCGCATCCGGCCAATCGGCGAGGGAAAAGTCGAAGGCGATAAGGCTCGCCAACCGAGAGCGCACTGTCCCCATGGATTCTCCTGGCTGAGTCAGGCAGATGCCCCGGAGTCTAGGGTGATCGACCATGGAGCCATTGCGCATCGGAGTACTTGGAGCAGCACGCATCAGCGACCGGGCCATCGTTGAACCCGCCAAACTGACCGGACATCGACTGGTGGCGGTTGCGGCTCGTGACCGCGGACGGGCTGAGGAGTTCGCGGCCGCCAGTGGCGTGGAACGAGTCCTCGATTCCTACCAAGCGGTGATCGATGATCCCGAGGTTGAAGCGATTTATAACCCATTGCCCAACGGCTTGCACGGACCATGGAACTTGCGCGCAATTGCTGCCGGTAAGCATGTGCTCAGTGAGAAGCCGTCGGCTAGTAATGCCGCTGAGGCGCGAGAGGTATGTGAAGCGGTAACCGCCTCGAACGTGCGGTTCATGGAAGCACTCCACTACCGCTATCACCCGGTCATCAATCGCATGCTGGACATCGCGGCTTCCGGTGAACTTGGAGCTCTGTCGAGCATTGACGTTCATATGTCCTTTCCGTTGACGAGGACTGATGATCCTCGATGGGACTTCGATCTGGCAGGCGGAGCTGTGATGGACGTCGGGTGTTACGCGATCCACGGCCTGCGCACCCTCGGCGCCGTGGCAGGGGGGGAACCGTCCGTGGTGTCTGCATCGGCCATCGAGCGGGTTGGACATCCGGGAACGGACGAAACCATGGAGGCTGATCTCGTCTATCCGTCGGGCCTGACCGCACACTTCGTCTCGAGTTTCACCGTGCCCGAGGTTGACTTCACGATGCGCATAATCGGATCGAAGGGAGAAGCCCTTGCCCATAACTTCTGCACACCCGGACTTGACGATCGAGTCTCGGTCACAGTGGATGGTGCTGGCCGTGTCGAGGAACTCGGACGTAAGTCCTCGTATACATATCAACTGGAGGCGTTCGCAGATCACGTCCGCTCCGGTGCACCGATTCACACCGATGCGCAGGATGCACTCGTACAGGCTGAGCTGATCGATGCCGTCTACGCAGCCGCCGGACTCCCTGCCCGACCCGCATCCGTGATCTGACCTACCGCCATGGCGACCGTCCTCGCGTTGCACGGCTTCACACGAGGACCGCAGCATCTCTCGGCATTCAGTGAGGCGTGTCTGCGGGAGGGATGGAATTGCCTGAGGCCCTCGCTAGCGCCGCGATGGTTACCCATTCTGGTAAATAGCCGAGGCCATCTGGCTCGTGTTGCGGAGCGGTTGGTTGCATCCGGTCTCTTATCGGGACCCGTTGTGGTAGTCGGCCACTCCTCGGGCGCGGCTGTAGGTGCCTGGATCGCGCCTATCTTGATCCGGTCGGACGTGGATGTGCGCGGGCTCGTCTTCGTGGATGGGAACGACAGCCCCAACCACCTGATGGAGCAGGCGTGGCCTGAACTTCAGGACCTGCCTATCCAAGCAGTGCAGGCACCACCGAGCCTGTGCAATCGAGGTGGTCACTTGGCCGACTTACTGTCCACCCGTCGTCCGGGAAGTGTGACGGTGATTCCTGGAGCGGGGCATGGTGACATCGAGATGCACAGGGGTGAGATCTATCGCCTCGCTTGCGGCGATGTCAGCGAGCCGAAGGTGTGGGCAGAGGTTCAACACGCCGTGCTCGCCGAAATCGCGAATCTGCTCTCACTGCCAACACAATCGGCGACATGAATATGACGACGACGCCAGGCGTCTTCCTACTCACGGCGATTTGCGGGGTGATCGACGCAGCGTGCTTTCTCGCCCTTGGTGGAGTCTTCGCAGAAATCATGACCGGCAACTTGATGTTCGCTGCCTTCGCTCTTGGTGAAGGAAGATTCGCTGTCGACTTCATGCAGTTCGCGATCCCGCTGTTCTTCTTTACGGTTGGGGCGATCATCGGCGGCTACGTACTTCGCAACCCTCGATTCGAGAATCAC
>CAZQRR010000224.1:0-2914 GCA_964595675.1 uncultured Rubrivirga sp.
GTGGCAGGTAGTGGATTCGAACCACTGTAGGCATAAGCCGACGGATTTACAGTCCGCTCCCATTGGCCGCTCGGGCAACCTGCCGTGCTGTTTCGCAGCGCACCGAACCCTACATGCCCCAAGTAGGGTCGGGGTCGGGAGGTGCCCATGGCAGACAGCAGTTTCGACATCGTCAGCGAGGTCGACAAGCAGGAGGCGGACAACGCCTTGAACCAGGCGTCGAAGGAAGTCGCCCAGCGGTTCGATTTCAAGAACACCGGAACCACTATCGAGTGGAAGTCCGACATGGTCGTGGAGATCACATCATCCACCGAGGAGCGAGCTCTGGCCGCGCTGGACGTCTTGAAGGACAAGGTGGTCAAGCGGGGTATCAGTTTGAAGGCCCTCGAGCACGGGGATCCGCGGTCCTCGGGCAAGGAATACAAGATCAACGGCACCTTCAAGTCAGGTATCAGCACCGAGCAGGCCAAGAAGCTCAGCAAGTTGATCCGCGACGACGGCCCCAAGGGCGTTAAGACGCAAGTGCAAGGGGACGAGCTTCGCGTTACCCATAAGAGCAGGGACGCCCTGCAAGAGGTGATCGCGCTTGTGAAGGGTGCCGATCTGGACTTCGCGGTCCAGTTCGTGAACTACCGCTAGTTCCCCGAACCAGGAGCCCGCCAAGCAGCGAGTTCCCCTACGTCCTGCACCATCTCGCTTCGGGTGTGCGCCGGGTAATCGAACTGCGGCTTCCATTCGAGTGCATCGAACGGACATACCTCGATGCAGATACCGCAGTACATGCACAAGCCGTAATCGATGCGAAAGTCGTCGAGGACGTTCACGGTGCGCGGACGAGCCCCGGGCTCCTCGAGCTGCTCGGCGTGGGAATCGAGTTCGATGCACCACGTCGGGCATTCCTTCACACACAACATGCACGAGGTGCATGCATCGGGAATCAGGGCGATGACACCGCGGCGGGGCGTCTCGTCAGTGGAAGGTGGTTCACTCATCGCCCGCCACCCACTCCGATCTAACACCGGGAGGCAGCTTGCGCCTGCGCCGGCCGGTGTCGGGGTCGGCCCCCGGCCACGGGGTTTCGACACGTGCAGCGAGCGGGGCGGACTTTCGAAGCGGCGCGAGTGACGAGGCACGCAAAAGCAACGGCTCCGTAGCTGGGCGTCCGGTGAACTCGACGCCGAACATCTCGGCGGTCTCGCGTTCATGCCAATCCGCACCCGGGAACCGTCCGGAGAGCGACGGGATACGTGGAGAGCCGGCATCCACTTCGCAAGAGACGAGTGCCAACGCATCCGAACCGGGATTCACCAGGCAGGCCACTATCTCGAGCACCGTCTCGCGGTCGATCGCGGTCAGCCAATCGACTACGTCCACGCCCTTATCGGCGTAGTCCGAACACACCGCCAGCCATTGCTCGGATGTGGTCGCCACGACCTCCGTCTGAATAGTCATCGCAGCGCCATCGAATCGACCAGGCGCTCTAATTCGGCCACCAACGCCTCTGGGCGCGGCGGACAGCCGGGTACGTACGACTCCACCGGCAGCGATCCCAGTCCCGGCGCGACTGTCGGCGCGTCCCAGTAAGGCCCACCACTAGTCGCGCAGGCACCGAAGGACAACACCCGCACCGGCCCATGCTCGGCGAGGTCGGAGTACAACTTCTCGACCGCGGGCTCCAGGGCGTGGGTGATGGTTCCCGCGACCACCAGGATCGATGCAAGAGAAGGTGCGTCCGAGACTCCGGACTCCTCGACCAGCAGGCCCGTGGCCACGGCCGCCTCGAACTCCAGGGAGCAGCACGCCAGACCGGCACTCATCACGTGAACTCGGGCATCGGGGCGGGATGCCAACCTCAACATGTCCAGCAGGCTAGCCGGGTTGCGCCACACGCAACCCCACATGGTCGTGGGACGCAAAAAGGAGCAGAATGAGACGAACAGGGCAACGTTCGGACAGTGCCCGGGCACTCCCGGGCCTCCAAGAAACCAGGTGACATGACCAAGCAGGTCGTCGAGGTCGACAGGGTCGTCATCCGCTTCGCCGGCGACTCCGGTGACGGTATGCAACTGACCGGGGACCGCTTCACATCCGAGGCCGCGTGGATGGGCAACGATCTGCTCACGCTGCCGAACTTTCCGGCCGAGATCCGCGCACCAGCCGGAACCCTCCCCGGCGTCTCGAGTTTCCAACTGGCCTTCGCCGATCACGACATCACCACCCCCGGCGATCAACCCAACGTGCTTGTCGCGATGAACCCCGCAGCCCTCAAGGCGAATATCGGGGATCTGCCCCGCGGCTCGGACCTCATCGTCAACACCGATGAATTCACCAAGCGCAACTTGGAGAAGGTCGGGTACTCAAGCAACCCGCTCGAGGACGACTCCCTCGGGGCCTACCGAGTGCATCCGATCGCCCTCACGTCGATGACCGTCGAGGCGCTCAAGGATTTCGACATCACCAAGAAGGAAGCCGAGCGGGCGAAGAACATGTTCGCCCTGGGCATGCTGCTGTGGTTGTTCCACCGCCCCACCGAGGGCACCATCGAGTTCCTGCGCAAAAAGTTCGCCAGCAAGCCCGAGATCATGAACGCGAATATCGCCGCGTTCGAGGCTGGTTGGTCCTTCGGCGAGACCACCGAGGAGTTCTCGGTGCAGTACGAGGTCAAGCCCGCGCCGATGGAATCGGGCACCTACCGCAACATCACCGGGAACCTCGCCCTGTCCTACGGATTGATTGCCGCATCCGAACAGTCGGGTCTGAAGCTGTTCCTCGGTTCCTACCCGATCACCCCGGCTTCTGACATCCTGCACGAACTCAGCAAGCACAAGCGGTTCGGCGTCATGACCTTCCAGGCCGAGGACGAGATCGCCGGCATCGGCGCCGCCCTCGGTGCCTCCTACGCCGGCTCCCTCGG
>CAZQRR010000225.1:0-2893 GCA_964595675.1 uncultured Rubrivirga sp.
ACGCCGCGTTCTACACGATCTACAACTGGGAGGGCTACGGGTCCGGTGCCGCGCATTGGGCTGGTGGGCGTTGGAGTTGTTGATCCATCGAGAGCGCAAGTAGCGCGGCGGGTGGATCTGCGTAGGCTCCGCAGCGTGCCTTCGCCAGCGCGGCTCAGTGATCGCCGTCCGGATGTGGCGGTTGATCGGATCCTCGCGGACCTGGTTCCCCCGCCGCACTTTCGCGACGTGGGCTTCGACACCTACATCCCCGGCGATCCCACGCAAGCAGCGGCGGTGCAGGCCCTCGAGGCTTTCGTCGCTCGCATCAACACCCCGCAGGCGAGCAAGCGGGGACTGTTCCGACGAGCGGCACCGCCGGAAGGTCGAGCTGGTGTGTACCTCGACGGCGGGTTCGGGGTGGGCAAAACCCATCTGTTGGCCTCGCTATGGCGAAACGTCGATGGGCAGAAGACCTACGGCACGTTCGTCGAATACACCAACCTCGTCGGCCTGCTGGGCTTTCGACAAGCGGTGGAAGTGCTGAAGCGAAATCGACTCGTCTGCATCGACGAGTTCGAACTCGATGACCCCGGCGACACCGTCTTGATGTCGACTCTGCTCGGGGAACTCGTTCAAGCTGGCGTGTTCCTCGCAGCAACGTCCAACACCTTGCCGGAGAAACTCGGTGAGGGCCGGTTCGCAGCCGAGGACTTCCTGCGCGAGATCCAAGGGCTCTCCGCTCACTTCGATGTCTTGCGCATCGACGGCGAGGATTACCGGCATCGCGGTTCTCCCCAGGCGCCCACGCCGTGGACCACCGAGCAGGTCCGCGCCGCGGTCGACAGCACTCCGGGCGCCACCCTCGATCACTTCGCGGACCTGGTGCGATTCCTGCCGCAGGTTCACCCTTCGCAGTACGGGGCTCTGGTCGATGGCATCCCACTCGTTGGTCTGGAGGAGGTCCGCACGTTGAACGACCAAGCCCAGGCCCTGCGCCTAGTGGTGCTGGTCGATCGCCTCTACGACCGGGATGTGCCGGTCGTGGCCAGCGGTGTTGCCCTCGACGCACTGTTCGCCCAACCACTCCTCACGGGCGGTTATCGCAAGAAGTACTACCGGGCCATCTCACGACTCGTGGCCTTGGCCCGCGAAGGCCAAGGCGACCCGACGTGAGCCACGAGGCGTAGTTGACCGGAAGTCGCGAGGCGCGCCTAGTCGACGCGTCGTCCGTGATTGGATACGGCCGTGGAAATCGAGAGCATCTGGTCCGGTCTTGGTGCCGGCATCGTCATCGGCCTGATCGCCCGCATCCTGGTGCCCAGCATGCAACCCATCGGGTGCCTGATGACGATCTTGCTGGGAATCGTCGGTGGAGCCAGCGGTGCCCTCATCGGAAGCGCGGCGGGCTGGGGCTTCTGGCTCACCTTCGCCACCCAAATAGTGATCGCATCGGTTCTCGTCGCGATCGTGGCCGCGTTGTTCCGTAAGAGCAGCACTTAGATCGCTGTAGGGCCTAGCGTGGGGCGATGACTAACAGGCAGATCACCTTGGCCAGGCGCCCCGAGGGCGATGTCTCGCCCGATTGCTTCGCAACCGTCGACGGCACGATGCCCGTTCCGGGCGACGGGCAGGTGCTCGTCAAGGTGGAGTGGTTATCCATCGATCCGACCATCCGCATGTGGATGGCCATGGACACCTATCTGCCTGCCATCGAGATCGGTGCCCCCATTCGCAGTGCCGGCATGGGAACTGTCGTCGAGTCGCACAACCCAGACATTGCCGTGGGTACTCGTCTATTCGGTACCCCCGGATGGCAGGAGTACGCCGTCATGGGCAACCGGGATCAAGTCGTGCCGGCGGGCGTTGACCCGACCGCGGCGCTGAGCGTGTTCGGCATAACCGGGCTCACCGCCTACTTCGGCCTGCTGGAGATCGGGCAGCCGAAAGAAGGGGAGACGGTCGTGATCTCCGGAGCGGCAGGCGCAACCGGTTCGGTCGCCGGTCAGATCGCGAAGCTGCAGGGCTGCACCGTCGTGGGAATCGCGGGCAGCGACGACAAGTGCCAATGGCTGACCGAGGAACTCGGTTTCGATGCAGCGATCAACTACCGAACCCAGAACGTGGCGAAGGCCCTCAAGGAAGCGTGCCCGGCTGGCATCGACGTGTTCTTCGACAACGTCGGCGGAGAGATCCTCGAAGCCGCCCTCGCCAACCTCGCGCTGCGCGGACGCGTGGTGATGTGCGGCGCCATCAGTCAATACAACAACGCCGCTCCGCCGGCGGGGCCCCGCAATCTGTCGGTACTGATTTCTCAGCGCGGCCGCATGGAGGGCTTCATCATCTTGGACTTCCTGCCGCGCGCCGGGGAAGCCATCGCTCAACTGGCCACCTGGGTGATGAGTGGGCAGTTGAAGTACAAGGTCGATGTGATGGATGGCCTGGAGAATGCACCGGTTGCGCTGGCGAAACTCTTCTCAGGCGCCAACGAAGGCAAGATGCTGGTTCGGGTTTAGGGACCTACGGATCCGAGCGATCCGAGCGGTCCGAGGGATCCGGGGCCCTGACGAGGACTTCATCGAAAACCTCTGGACCCTGGTCGCTCATGGGAAAGTACCGGCTCACGAAGGTGGCGATCGCCTCGGCTTCGGAAGCGGCGTCGACAGTCGTGGAAAACGCCAACATCCCCTCGCCGACTTCGCCGAAGTCCTGAACCGCGTAGGAGCCGAGCGACGTCCAGATCACCCAATGGCCCGGGTGGACTTTGATCAGGCCCTCGACGGTGAAATGCGTCACGGTGGAGTTCTATCACCGCAGGTAGTGGGTGTGCATGCCGGTTGTGGGCGATACAGGAATCGAACCTGTGACCTCTTCCGTGTCAAGGAAGCGCGCTAGCCCCTGCGCCAATCGCCCT
>CAZQRR010000226.1:0-2877 GCA_964595675.1 uncultured Rubrivirga sp.
CCCACCATCTGCAATTGCCATAGCCACTCCAGGGCATGGCGTCCCTGTCGGATCAGATGCTGGTCGTTGGTGTGGAAACCAGCACGCATCATCACTTCCGGAATCGCACCATTGGCGTAGGTCAGGGTCGGTTCAGGCCAGGCCCACCGCTCCTGATCGACCGCGGGGAGCATCGCGATCGTGTCCCGGAGGATCGCCATCGCATGCTCGTTGCCGGGTAGTACGTCGAGTACGTGGCTAGCCCCCAATGATGCGAAGACCATTGACCGCAGGAATACCGATCGCCTACGGGAGGAGATCCGGAACCGTTCATACGCTTCGGCTACTGCGCCCGTGTCACGACTTGAGCGAACCACCGTCCCCCACGCCCACAGGGCCCGCCCCCAGTGATCCGCTGTCGATGGTGCGCCGTGCCAGACACCAGTGCTGTCGCGCCTATTCACTATTCGGCCATCGGACGCCTGGGATTCGGCGAGGAATGCCGTGTACACATCGATCAAGTGCTGCCGAATGGGCGACGGGCTGGATTGACGCATGAGCACGATCAGTCCACGGGCCACGTCATCCACGCAATATCCATGCTCGCGCCGCGGTTCACTGCCCAGGCAGTGTTCGAATAATCCGACCTCATCTGTGAGGTCACTCAGGTGCTGGAGGTTCATGCCGGAATCTGGCTGGTGAACTGATCGGCGAACTGATCGGCGAACGGGCCTGTGATGCGCTCCGGAGTGCCAGGGCGTCGCTCGGAGCGCCCAACGGTATGCGTCAGCGAGGTCATCGACGCACCCACCGCGGGCCACAGCAAACTCGCGGCCTTTGCTGCGGACTTCTCACGCATACGACGACGCTCTTCTGGATTACGGATCACGTAGCGGATCGCCTCCGCGATCGAATTCGGACTCTGCTGCTTAACGAGCAGCCCGGTTCCATCGCCGAGCAGCTCCAGTGCGTGCGGGAACTTGGTCGCGATGACCGGGCCGCCTGCCACCAGAGCTTCGGCCAAAACACCCGAGGTGACCTGTTCGCGGGTGTCGTAAGGCAGCAGATACATGTCTGCCGAGGTGATGAGGCGGGTCAGGCCATTGTTATCGAGGTAGCCATCGACGAAGTGCACGCGATCGCCGACCCCGATTTTGCGTGCCAGCTCACCCAACTCATGCCGGTAGCGATGACCATCGCGAGCGGCGACCTTGGGGTGCGTTTGACCCACAACGTAGTAGTCGGGCATCGGATCGACGTCCCTCAGCAGGGACAAAGCCGTGATGCCCCATTCGATTCCCTTGCCCTCACTAAGCAGTCCCCATGTGAGGATGCGCGGACGCATCCGGATGTTGTGGGGCCGGGAAGCGCCTCGAACATCGGGCGCACCATGCGGGATCACCACGGTCCTGTCCAAATCGACGTCATAGGTCCGAACGAGTGATTCGAGGGCGGCATTGGACAAGGCCACAGTGGCATTCGAGGCATAGAGCAGGCCCTGCATGACCCTGCGCTGACGATGCGTGGGGCGCTCACTCACCGTGTGGAGGACGGTGATCACGGGCACCCGGATCTCCCCCAGGAGGTCCAGCACCCCAACCCCGTCTTCACCTGGATAGATCCCGAATTCGTGCTGAATGATCACCGCATCGTGTTCGTTCAGCAGGTGGGCCGAGCGGGGGATATCCGCCGACGACTCATGGTCTCCCATGATCATCGAACTGGTCGGTCGCATCTGACCATCGGCCAAACGAAGAATTCGAACATCCTGACCCATCCGATTCATGGCCGTCGCCATGGATCGGGCGAACGTGGCTATTCCGCATTGCGTCGGTGGGTAGGTGCTGATCATCGCGACCTTCTGGGACATCGAGAGGGCTCCTTCGGCTCGGGTTAGGCGATAACCGTGGCCGAATCGATGTGCACGACGCTCGGTCATTGATGACCAGCAGCGGTCAGTGATGGGTCATGTGCGTTTCGCTACCACGATCACGTTCGCTTGGTAGCCACCGCGAGACGCGTCATAGGAACCGCCGCAGGTGAGCAGCACGAGATGGTGCTTCCCGATGCGATTGAAGATCCATGGAGCTTCGCCGGCGAATTCGTCACGGCCGATCACATCCACGCGCGTCACTTCGTATTCGAGGCGTTGCTGGGAAAGGTCTTCGACCTCCACCAGATCGCCTTCTTGCAGATCTCCCAGGCGTCGGAAGACTCCATTGGGATCCTCGACGCCGTCGCGGTGCCCAACCATGACCGTGTTCCCTGCTGTGGAAATCGGCAGGACGCTATCGTCGAACCATCCCACCACCGAGATGTCGCTAGGCACCTGCATGGTCGTTGTGTCCGTCATACCGACCGGCCTAACGTCCGCGGCAATATCGAGCTCACGGATAACGAGTTCCACTGGTAACCGACTGTCCGAGTACGGAACTCGGTGCGACCACGAAACGGCATCATCCCCGAACGGGCTTGAGTCAGCGGATGCGAAATTCAGTGGCTCCGCAACGGCGATCCCGGGTTCCCGGTCGGTTAGGGAGTCACCGACCAGGAACCCGAGGATCAATGCCAACGCTGCTGCAGCGCGGGCAGCGCACACCTTCATCAGCGGTGGTTGCTCGCCGCTCCACCACCTGCCGGAACGGATGTGGGCACCGATTGCTGCTGCGGTGAGGCTGGCTCCACAGCCACCGACTCCTCTTCAAGCACTGGCTCATCCGGAGAGGCAGGCTCCACCGGCACCGTCTCGTCAGCATCGACGGGGGCTGGGGTTTCCGGCGCAGCCGGGCTTACGGTCGTCACCGGTGTGGGAGTGCTAACCGGCGTCGGGGTCACCGTCGGAGTCGGGGTCACCGTCGGAGTCGGGGTCACCGTCGGGCTCGGGGTCACCGTCGGAGT
>CAZQRR010000227.1:0-2857 GCA_964595675.1 uncultured Rubrivirga sp.
TCGCGGAAATCGCAGGCTTGCTTCGTGCAGCCGGGAGTCATCGCAGCCGGGTAGGCGTACAGCAGGAGCGATCGGCCGGCGAAGTCCTTCAGCGATACCCGGGTTCGGTCGCTGCGGGTGAGGGTGAAGGAGGGGGCTCGATCTCCGGGGGCTAGGCGGACAGCGGAAGACGGCACGGCGACACCCTAGGGGTCCTTATTGCAAAGAATTTGCAATTGAAAGAATTGGGCCGTAATCTCCACCCGTGCGCAATAACTACCGAAATGTCCTCATTGCCGTGGGCGCGGGTGCCCTAGTCCTGACCGGATGCTCGAGTTCGAGCGACGAAGCCAGCGATTCGGCCGACGCGAGCTCCTCGGACAAGATCCTGGTCGCCACCACGGTCTCGCCGATCACGTCCATCACCTCCCGGGTTGGTGGGGACTGCGTGGAGATTCGCGGCATCGTCCCCGAGGGCACCAACTCGCACACCTTCGAACCGGCTCCCTCGGTAGCGACGTTGTTGAGCGACGCCGACGTCGTATTCGTCAATGGCCTCAAGCTGGAAGACCCCACACTGGAGATGGCGGAAGCCAACATGCGCGAGGACGCCGTTCTCGTCGAACTGGGCACGGTCGCCCTGCCGGAGTCGGAGTACATCTACGACTTCTCCTTCCCCGAGGAGGAGGGCAAGCCGAATCCGCACCTGTGGACCGACCCGACGTTCGCGATCGAGTACGCGGAGATCATCCGCGAGGTTCTTACCGAGCGTGCCCCGGAATGCGCGGACGCCTTCCAGGCGAACTTCGAATCATTCGAAGCGCAGGTCAACGAGCTCGCTGACGCGATCCGCGCGGATCAGCAGACGGTGCCCGAGGGCAATCTGAAGCTGGTCACCTACCACGACGCCTATGCCTACTTCGCCGACAATTTCGGCTGGGAGGTCGTCGGAGCCCTGCAGCCCAGCGACTTCGCCGACCCCACACCGTCTGAGGTCGTCACGCTTATCGAGCAGATCAAGGCTGAAGGTGTCCCCACCATCTTCGGCTCGGAGGTCTTCCCGTCTGCCGTTCTCGAGGAGATCGGTAACGAGACGGGCGTCCGCTACGAGGATTCACTCCGCGACGACGACCTCCCGGGCGCTCCAGGGGACGAGAACCACTCGTGGCTCGGCCTCATGCAGTACAACTTCGCCACCATGATCGAAGGACTCGGTGGTCAGGCTCCGAACGTGCGAGCAGTGGACATCACTAGCCCTGTACCGGATACGGCAGACTATCCACAGTGACGGGAACTGGGGTCGGACCTGAACTAATCCGACTCGTCGATGTCGATGCTGGCTACGACCACGAAGTCGTACTCCACGACGTCAATGTGCACGTTCACGAAGACCAATTCACCGGAATAGTCGGGCCGTCGGGTTCGGGGAAGACCACCCTGCTGCGGCTGCTGCTTGGCATAGTCAAACCGATGTCGGGTTCAGTCCAGATGCGGCCGGATCTGCGTATCGCCTATGTCCCGCAACTCGAGACGGTCAACTGGGATTTCCCGATCACGGTGCTCGAGTGCGTGCTGATGTCGGGCTCGCGCGGCCGAACTTTGAGCGTCCCCTGGGCGGACAAGGCCGAGAAGGCGCAGGCCCATGCGGTCCTCGAGCGGCTGGGCATCGATCAGCTCGCTGATCGCCAGATCCGCAACCTCTCCGGTGGTCAGCAGCAACGGATGTTCCTCGCCCGAGCCCTGTATCGACAGCCGCAACTGCTGCTGCTCGACGAACCCACGAGTGGGGTCGATGTGTCCACTCGACACGACGTTCTCCATCTGCTCGCAGATCTGCATGAAGACGGAGTTGCGATCGTGCTCACCACGCACGACCTCAATGGCATGGCTGCTCATCTACCCCACTTGGTCTGCGTCAACCACCGAGTGATCGCCGACGGAACGCCGGAGCAAGTGATCAGGCCAACCGTCTTGGAGCAGACGTTCGGGGCTCGCATGGAAGTACTCGAGCACCTTGGGATGCGCGTGGTGGTCGATGAACGCCCCGAGCATGCGATGAAGTGGGCGCGCTGATGGAGGCGATCCTCGAGCCGCTCGGCTACACGTTCTTCCAGGAAGGTCTGCTCGTCGCGGGGCTTTCCGGTGCGCTGTTGGGGTTCATCGGTGTATTCATCGTCCTGCGGGGAATGAGCTACATCGGGCATGGTCTTTCGCACTCGATCTTCGGGGGTTTCGCCGCCGTCCAGTTGTTCGCGGCCCAGTTCTACGTTCTCGGAGCCGGCCTGTGGGGCATTGCGTCTGCCCTGGCGATCAACACCGTCTCGAGGCGAAGCAAACTCGGTGCTGATGCGGCAATCGGTGTGATCACCACCGCCTCCTTCGCCCTTGGTGTGGCGCTGTTCGCGCGCTTCGGATCCAGCGGCCCATCCTTCGAGAACGCCCTCTTCGGCAGCATCCTGGGCATATCGCCTGAGCAGATCCTGTGGTTGACAGCCGTGTCGATCCTCGCGGTGGCCTTCGTCTTCTTCCGCTATCGCGCTCTGCTGTTCTCCACGTTCGATCCCGAGGTTGCCGACGTATCTGGTGTGCGAGTGAATCGGATCGAAGCACAGCTGATGATCGTGTTGTCACTTTCCATCCTCGCTACCTTGACTGTGATCGGCGTGACCCTGGTCGCGGCGATGCTGGTGATCCCCGCGGTGGTTGCACGGATGCTCACCGATTCGTTCGGGAAGATGCTCGCCTGGAGCACCGCCATCGGAACCTTCAGCGGGTTGGTTGGCATGTATCTGAGCTACTACGCCGATGTTCCCTCGGGCACGATGATCGTCCTGGTCGGTGCGCTCATCTTCATCCTGGTTTTCGCCTTCGCGGGTCG
>CAZQRR010000228.1:0-2857 GCA_964595675.1 uncultured Rubrivirga sp.
CTTGTCGTGAGCCTCGGCTACCGCTGCTCGATCTCCACAAAGGTTGTCAAGGGTCGAACCCCGGAGTCATCGATCGCCTACAACCTGAACTTCAGCACCCACGATCAAGTGTTCAGGCTCGAGCGCAAGGCCATCCTTCACAAAGAGCGCACCCGTCATACCTCCAACGCCAAGCGCGAGCGCCGGTTCATCACGAGTGTGGAGCGGGTTCCCAGCGTTCCAGTGAAGTGCATCGAGGTCGCTCACGAGTCGCACCTGTATCTAGCAGGACTCTCGATGATCCCCACCCACAACTCCACGATGGGTCTGGACATATGCCGCGCCGCATCCATCAAGCACGGACTGACGAGTGTGATCTTCTCGCTGGAGATGAGCCGCAACGAGATTGTCATGCGTTTGCTATCCGCTGAAGCTCAGGTTCCGCTGCAACATATGCGTTCAGGCAACATGAGCGAGAGCGATTGGTCGAAACTCGCAAGCAAGATGGGTGTCGTCAGCGATGCACCTTTGTTCATCGACGATTCGCCGAACATGAACCTGATGGAAATTCGCGCGAAGTGTCGTCGCTTGAAGCAGCGCCATGACCTGCGTCTCGTTGTTGTTGACTACCTGCAGTTGATGTCCAGCGGTAAGCGAGTGGAAAGCCGCCAGCAGGAAGTCTCCGAGTTCTCGCGTTCGCTGAAACTGCTCGCGAAGGAACTCGAGGTTCCGGTGATTGCGATCAGTCAGTTGAACCGAGGTCCTGAGCAACGCCAAGATAAGCGCCCGATGCTTGCTGACCTTCGTGAAAGTGGATCGCTGGAGCAAGATGCGGACATGGTGGTGCTCTTGCACCGAGAAGATTTCTACGAGCGCGAATCACCGCGGGCAGGTGAAGCGGACTTCATCGTCGCTAAGCACCGCAACGGACCAACAGCAACGATCACCGTTGCCTTCCAAGGGCATTACTCACGCTTTGTGGATATGGCGCAGTCGTAGAACAGCTAACTCGTTGCACCGCCACTCGCCCGACGCTGTTTGTAGTGTCTAAGCAGGAAACCAACAAGAACCAAGATGCCGATCCCGACGATCGCACTCAGGTACGGATACTGAAAGAAGACCACGTAAATCGCTACACCGAGTGTCCGCTCGAACCAGCCGGGAATGGCCACATCGGTGATCACGTCGTCAATGGAGAAGATCGAACCGGCCTCAGTGCACCAAGCGACTGAACCGAGGGGAATGTCCTGCACGGTGAAAATGCCGTTCCCAACCTTGGTTCGAACCCTCTGATCGGATTCGGTGAGGATTCCGGTCCGTGTCTGGTGAATGATCTGGCCCCCGTCGGCCAAGTAGTCGAAGGTGACGATCGGGTAGTCGCCTTCAGGTGTGCGCCGAGGTGGACTGATGTGATAGCCGAGAACCGCCTTGATGTCCTCGGGTGCGGCACTCTCGGGGGCGTCCCCGAGTTTCGCGAACGCGGCGTCGGTCGGTGCCCAGATGGTCTTGTCCGAGGCAGCCGGGTTGGTCAGGATCTGGTAGCCCTCGGGGTCGAACTCCCGCAAGTAGTCCAGGAAGACATCGTGTTCGCCAGTCGCCTCAAGCACATCCACGGCACTCAGACCTGCCCCGTCGTCCGGACAGACGAACTCGGTTTCGGTCGCTGCTTGGGCGGCGTTCAGACCAACGGGTCCTGTTGTGGGAAGTACAAGCAACGCAGCCGTTGCAGCGACACCGATCAAGGACACACGCCTCACGCTGATGACTTCTTTCCGGTGATGAGTGCGAGCAGTCGCTCCAGCGGTCCTTGACTGAATCTCTTCATCCATATCCACGCGAAGATGGAAAGAATCGCCCACGACGCGATCGCAGTGAGGACCACCGGAAAGGCACCCCACTTACCGAAGTAGTCGAGGCCGTAGGCACTGAAGACGAGGGAAAGGATGGCTGATTCACCGATATAGACGGTGAGAGACATGCGCCCTGCAGGTGCCATCACAGACAGGAATCGCGGATTGCGGTGCAGCAGTAGTGCGATCGTGCCGATGTAGCCGGCGGTGAGCACCGGAGCTGTGGCGAATCCGATAGCAAGACCCGCGGCGCCCGCCGGTGAGAAAGGATTCCCACTGGCGATCGCACCGATCTGCATCCCCGCAGCGATGGCTTGAAGAGGCAGACCAATTCCCCAACCCCAACGCGAGAGTTTTCGCCACAGGTCCAGGTTCTCCGCTGGATCGGCAAGTAGGCGACGACGCGACGCCAGCAGTCCCACGACGAAAGCCGCGAAAGCCATGGGGCCTTGTAGGAAGAAGACTGAGAACAAGACAGCGGGAAGGGCTTCGAGTCGGGCTAGCGAAGCCTCGGCGAAGGAGCCGCTTGCCAGCGCGAATTCCAGGTCACCAAGACCCAGCGAACTGTCTTCTGGGAATGCCGCCACGAGTGAAGTGATGACGAGAATGAAGAACACCGATAGCGCGATCGATGCGATCACCCAGCGCTTCAGCGCACGATCCGGTGAGCGGGAGATAGTGAACAGCAGCAGCCCGAGAATCGAATAGGTGATGAGAATGTCGCCGACGAAGAAGAACACCGCGTGCGCGAGACCGAAGAGAAACAGGGCCAGCATTCGGCGCAGATAGCGTCGCCGGTTCGCCTTCGTGTGGTCACGCAGAATGAATGACGCGCTGTAGCCGAAGAGGAATGAGAACAGGAGGTAGAACTTGCCCTGCGCGAACGTGGCGACTAGCAGCGCAGTGAGTCGATTGGCCACCCCATCTACCGAGTCCTGGGTGAAGCCGTCGGCGCCGATCCCAAGGAACGCCGCGTTCACGACCACGATTCCCAGAAGAGCGATCCCGCGAAGTCGATCGGGCAGGGC
>CAZQRR010000229.1:0-2849 GCA_964595675.1 uncultured Rubrivirga sp.
CTCGGTCGTCTCAGAAGTCCAGGCCCGCTTCGCGAGCCCCTTCGGCTAGGGCGGCAACGCGGCCGTGGTAGCGGTGACCACCGCGGTCGAAGACGACGGTCTCGACCCCTGCAGCCTTGGCGCGCTCGGCCACCTTCTGCCCCACCTTGCGGGCCTTGGCGGTCTTGTCCTCCGTTGCACTGCGCAGATCGCCTTCCATGGTGGAAGCCGATGCGAGGGTGCGGCCGGCGGTGTCATCCACGACCTGGGCGATCATGTGCCGGGCCGAACGGGTGACGACGAGCCGTGGACGTGCAGCCGTGCCGGAGACCTTCTTGCGGACACGGATGTGGCGACGCTTGCGGCCCACGGCGATCTTGTTGCCCGAGCCGAGCTTCACACCGTATGTGCTTGTACTCATCGCTACTTGCCCGCCTTTCCGGCCTTGCGGCGGATGACTTCGTTCTCGTAGCGCACGCCCTTGCCCTTGTAGGGCTCCGGCTTGCGCAGCTTGCGGATATTGGCCGCGGTCTCACCCACGAGTTGCTTGTCGATGCCGACCACCGAGAATTTGTTCGGGGTCTCGACCGCGAAGGAGATGCCTTCTGGGGCCTTCACGGTGATCGGGTGGCTGAAACCGAGCGCGAACTCCAGGTCCTGGCCCTTCGCGGTCACGCGGTAACCGGTGCCCACGAGTTCGAGAGTCTTGGTGTACCCCTCGGTGACGCCCGTGACCATGTTGCTGACCAGCGTGCGAGTCAGGCCGTGCAGTGCCTTGGCCGGACCTTCGTCGTTCGGACGGGCCACGATGAGTGTGCCTTCTTCTTCCTTGACCGTGATCGGTTCGGACACATCGAGGGACAACGTCCCCTTCGGACCGGTGATCGTGACGGACTGCCCCTGGATCGTGGCGGTTACGCCGGAGGGAACTGGGATGGGCAATTTGCCGATGCGTGACATGTGGCTGCTCCCCTCACCAGACGTAGGCGAGGACTTCCCCACCTACGCCCTTCTTCGAGGCTTGCCGATCGGTCAGCAGACCGTTCGACGTGGACAGAATCGCGATACCGAGCCCGCCGAGCACGCGCGGCAGTGCGGTGCTCTTGGCGTACACGCGAAGTCCCGGCTTTGACACCCGGCGTAGGCCCGCGATGGAGCGCTCCCGGGAGGGGCCGTACTTCAGTTCCAAAGTCAGCGTCTTGCCCACCTCGGCGTCGGCCACGTCGTATCCGGCGATGTAGCCCTCGGACTTCAAGATCTCGGCGATGTTCGCCTTGATCTTCGAGTGCGGCATCGCAACCGAATCGTGGTACGCCGAGTTGGCGTTGCGCAGACGAGCGAGCATGTCTGCGATCGGGTCTGTCATTGTCATGGCCTACCGGCCTTCCTCGCCGTGGTTTCCCCGGGCTGGTGCCCAAGGACCTGCGGCGTCGTTACCAACTGCTCTTCGTGACTCCGGGTAGCTCGCCAGCGTGCGCCATCTCGCGAAGGCACACCCGGCACAAGCCGAACTTGCGGTACACCGAATGCGGACGACCGCACTTGGTGCAACGTGTGTAGGCGCGGACCTTGAATTTCGGGGTCTTGCGCTGCTTTTGGATCAATGCCTTCTTGGCCATCTCCTACGCCTCCTTGAAGGGGAAGCCGAGCAGCCGAAGTAGCGCTCGCCCCTCATCGTCGTTCGTGGCGGTGGTCACGACGGTTATGTCCATCCCACGCGTGCGGTCGATCTTGTCCTGGTCGATCTCGTGGAACATGGACTGCTCGTTGAGGCCGAATGTGTAGTTGCCCTTGCCGTCGAACTGCTTGGGCGAAAGGCCGCGGAAGTCGCGGATGCGCGGCAGGGCGATGGAAAGCAGCCGGTCAAGGAACTCCCACATGCGATCGCCGCGGAGCGTGACGTGTGCACCGATGGGCTGACCTTCGCGAAGCTTGAACTGCGCGATGGACTTACGAGCCTTGGTGACCTGAGGCTTTTGGCCGGTGATCTCGGTGAGGTCGCGGATCGCACCCTCGATCAACTTGGAATCGCGGGCAGCCTCACCGACTCCCATGTTCACCACGATCTTGGTGACGGTGGGAACCTGCATCACGTTGGCGAAGCCGAACTCCTTGCGGAGTTCGGGCGAGATCTCCTCGCGGTAACGCGCCTTGAGTCGGGGCATGGCCGATGTGGTGGTACTCATCACAGGTCCTTCCCAGTGCGCTTGGAAATGCGCACGCTGCGCTCGCTTTCATAGGTGGAACCGTCGGGACGACGCTTCTCCACCTTCTCCTTGCGGTATCCGATGCGGGTCGGACGACCGTCCTCGGGATCGACGACCATCACGTTGGACACGTGGATCGGAGCCTCGGTGGTGATGATGCCGCCTGTCTTGGAGCCACGCGCGTTCTGTCCCACGCGGGTGTGCTTCTTGATTCGATTCACGCCTTCGACGATGAGTCGATCCGACTCGGGGTAGACCTCGATGACCTTGCCGGTCAGTCCGCGGTCCTTGCCCGAGATGACCTGGACGGTGTCGCCCTTACGAACGTGGAGCTTCGCCATGATCACAACACCTCCGGTGCGAGCGAGATGATCTTCATGAACTTCTTCTCGCGCAGTTCGCGTCCGACCGGTCCGAAGATGCGGGTGCCACGGGGCTCCCCGTCGCCCTTCAAGATCACCGCTGCGTTCTCGTCGAACCGGATGTAGGAACCATCAGGGCGACGATGCTCCTTCTTGGTGCGCACGATGACCGCCTTGACGACCTCGCCCTTCTTGACACCACCGCCGGGAATCGCATCCTTCACGGTGGCCACGATGACGTCGCCCACTCCGGCGTAGCGTCGTCCAGAGCCACCGAGCACGCGGATGCACAAGATCTCCT
>CAZQRR010000230.1:0-2848 GCA_964595675.1 uncultured Rubrivirga sp.
TTCTTGGCCGGGGCGATCATCGACGTCTCACCGCCCTCGGACACCGTGGTGGGCGTCAACTCGATCGTCTACCTGGCCGTGGGATTCCTGGCCGGCTACGTCGTGGATACCCGGGATAGGACGGTGCCCGGGATGATCGCGATCGCAGGGATCAGCTGCGGCGCCGCAGCCTTGGGCACCGCTGCGCTGGACGCCTTGTTGGGAAGTCCGCGGGTGCTGTGGGAGGGCGTGCCGCTCATCGTCTTGACCAGCGCGCTCTACGGAGCCTTGCTCGCGCCCCTGATGCTGCCCCTGCTGGCCTGGCTCACCAGGAAGCTGGCCCCCGAGGTGTTGTTGGACTAGAGGTGTTGTCGGACTAGTGGAAGCGGGCTCGAGGTGTCGGCGCGTTCGCCGGAGACGGACTCGCCGGGGTGGGAACGGCTGCTCGGCACCGGGCGTCGTACCGTCTGAGGGAGAAGACCAGTCAATGTGGCCTAGGTCACACTAGCGGGCACAGGTCATTCACGAGGCGCAGACGGGAGGTCGGATGAGCCAGCGCTCCAACGTCCGACTCCTCGTGCTTGGCGTCCTGCTCGTCTCGTTGGTCATGACCTTGGTCGGTCGCCTGTACTACCTGCAGGTGGTGACCGGGGAGGAGTACAAGACCGCGGCGGTCAACAACACGGTGCGTGAGGTCGTCGAACCCGCGGTTCGCGGATTGGTTCTCGATCAAGCCGGGCGCCCTTTGGTATCCAATAGGACGTCCTTGGTCATCACGGTGGACAAGGTGGTGCTCGAACGCGAGCCGGACGACGGTGCCGCCGTTGTGGAGCGCCTCGGCACCATCTTGGATGTTCCAGCTGAGCGGATCGCCGATCGGTTGAAGCCATGCGGCACCGAGGGAGCCAAGCCTCCGCCGGTGTGCTGGAACGGCTCGCCCTATCAACCCATTCCCATTGCGCAGGACGTCGATCCGCAGACAGCGCTGACGATCATGGAACAAGGTCAGTTGTACCCCGGAGTCGATGCCCGCCTGGACGCCATCCGCGAGTACCCGGCACCGTTCAACGTCAATGCCGCCCACATTCTCGGCTACCTCGGACCTGTCACCGAGGAGCAGTTGAACGAACAGGGAACCACAACTGCCTTCGACCGACTTCGCCGCACCGACGTGGTCGGTCGATCCGGGCTCGAGGCGTACTACGACGACGACATCCGCGGCAAGCCGGGGGTCACGACGCTGGCCGTCGACACCGCCGGACGCGTCACCGGCACGTTGGAGTCCTTCCCGCCGCAACCGGGTGACTATCTCGTCTCGAGTATCGATGCCGGGCTACAGGCGGTTGTCGAAAAGCAACTCGTGGCAGCGATCCAGCGCGCACAGCGCCAGGGCTACCCGGGTGATTCCGGTGCTGCGGTGGTGGTGGACGTCCGCAATGGACAGATCCTCGCGATGGCCAGTTACCCGACCTACGACCCATCGATCTGGGTCGGCGGAGTGACCAAGAAGCAGTTCGACAAACTGATGGAGTCCGGTTCGCTCGCTTCGAACGCCACGCAGGGCTTGTTCGCTCCGGGTTCCACGTACAAGGTGATCAGCACGGTCGCTGCAGCACGCGAAGGATTCAATCTCTATGGCAGCTATGCCTGCCCGAGCCGGGTCAGGCTGGGCACGCAGGTGTTCCGGAACTACGAATCCTCGGCATACGGGCGAATCTCGCTGCAGCGCGCCCTGGAGGTGTCGTGCAACACGGTCTTCTACGGCATCGCCGACGACATGTGGGACGACGCCGGTGGCGATGACGCAGGGCGCGACGCATCCGATCCAATCGCCGAGGCTGCTCGGGCGTTCGGTCTAGGCGAAGGCACGGGGATCGACCTCCCGGTCGAGTCGGTTGGTCGAGTTGCAAGCCGGGAGTTCAAGGCCGAGAACTGGGAGCTCAAGCGCGACACCTGGTGCAAGAACGCCATCGAGGGCTACCCGGAAACCCGCAAAACCGACCCCGAGCTCGCCGACTACTTCACGGCTCTGGATCAGGAGAACTGCGCGGATGGTTTTCGCTGGCGTGAGGGCGATGCACTCAACGCATCGATAGGCCAAGGCGATACCGCCGTCACTCCCTTGCAGATGGCCATGGTCTACGCAGCCATCGCCAATGGCGGAACCGTCTACGAACCACGTCTGGTCAAGGCGATCGTGTCGGCTGATGGTCAGAACGTGCGCGAAGTGCCTGCGGTGGCGAGCAACGAGTTGAATGGCGCGCGTGCCCAGCGAGCGATCCGGTTCCTGCAGAACACCCTTCCGGGGGTCACCACCGACGGATCCGCGCGTGAGCCCTTCGCTGGTTTCCCCTTGGATCGGATTCCGATCGCTTCCAAGACCGGTTCGGCCCAGGTGACCGGCGACAAAGTTTCTACTTCGTGGTTCGCTTCCTATGCGCCGGCGGACAACCCGCGCTACGCGGTGGTCATGATGGTCACCCAAGGTGGCACGGGTTCGAAGACGTCGGCTCCGAGCGTGCGCAAGATCTACGAGGAGATCTTCGGCATTCGCGGTACCGATGTCGATCCCAGTCGTAGTGTCTTGATCGGTGGCGAACCCATGAAGGAGTTGCCGGTGATTCGTCCGGACGGCACGCCCGTCGTGCCCTTGGGTGAGGATTCCGGGGTTCCCGACGATCGTGAACAGCTCAGTGCGCGCGGTGAGGGCTCCGCGAACGGGGGGCGTGGATCGTGACGAGTCTGTTCCCTACCAAGTCCTCGGACGCTGCAGTCGCGCCCACGCGCAATCGCGGGGGCGGCTATCTGCGCGACCTCGATTGGATCTTGATCATCGCCGCGCTCGGCGCTTCACTCATGGGTTCGGTGC
>CAZQRR010000231.1:0-2836 GCA_964595675.1 uncultured Rubrivirga sp.
CTCCGACGTTGAATGCCATTGAGAGGAACCCCTTTCCAGAACGTCGATTCTACCACCGGGGGTTCGACCGATATTCTGCGGAGGTGCGGATACGTCGATCTACCACCGTCCTCCTCTCAGCAGGCCTCCTAACCTCCTCACTTGCCCTCACCGGCTGTTTCAACGGCATGGGCGCGCAGACGAACCTCCAGAACTCGCAACTGACCGGTAACGGGGTGCAGGCCCAGGTGGGCAACGTCCGCGCCGAGAACCTGACGTTGGTGGCAGGCCCCGAAGGTTCGGCGAGCGCGACTTTGGTGACTCGCATCATCAACGGTGATCCTGAGCCCGACGCGCTTCTGGGTGTCCAGATCGATGGCGTTCCGGCCTACGTAACGGGCGATGTCGTGGATCTGGCTCCGGCCGAATCGGTCGGCTTCGGCTTCGACGCGGACCTCTGGATCAACGCATACGACTTCGCCGCGGACATGAGCACGTACGTTCCGGTGGCTCTGCAGTTCGAACGTGCCGGTATCGTCGAAGTGGAAGTGCTCGTGGTTCCGCCGGTGGGTTACTACGAGGGCATCGAGCCGGTACCACCGGCCGCTTAGGAGCGCAGCGCGTCAGTGCGCCTCGAACTTGTAGCCGAGCCCTCGAACCGTGACCAGGTGCACCGGGTGCGCCGGATCCTCTTCGATCTTCGCGCGAAGTCGCTTGACGTGGACGTCGAGGGTTTTCGTATCGCCGACGTAGTCAGAACCCCATACCCGATCGATCAGCTGCGCCCGGGTCAGGACTCGACCGGAGTTACGTATCAAGATCTCCAGGAGATCGAACTCCTTCAAAGGCATGGTGATCTGCTCACCTCGCACGGTCACCACGTGTCGCTCGACGTCCATGCGGACAGGTCCTGCTTCCACGGCGGCGGGGAGCAGTTCATCGAGATCACCATGCCTGCGTAGCACGGCGCGAAGTCGCGCGAGTAATTCCCGAGACGAGAACGGCTTAGTGACATAGTCGTCGGCACCGAGTTCCAAGCCGACCACCTTGTCGACTTCACCGTCCTTGGCGGTGAGCATGATGATCGGCACCTGTGAACGAGTGCGGATCTGTCGACACACTTCGGTTCCTGGTAACCCGGGCAGCATGAGGTCGAGCAGGATCAAGTCGGGTCCCGTTTGCTCGAACTGATCCAAAGCCGTGTTTCCATCGGCCGCCACCACTACTTCGTAGCCTTCCCGTTCCAGCATGAAGGTCAGTGCCTCGGAGAAAGACTCTTCGTCCTCGACGACCAACACCCGAGTCATGGACGTCCTCCCGCTTCAGGAATCTCGACGATGTCTGCTTGCAATTCGTGTGGTTCGCGAGCCGATCCGATCTGTGGATCGTACGCGGGCAAGCGAAGCGTGAAGGTGGAACCGGTGTTCACCTCGGACCACACGGTGCATTCGCCACCGTGGTTCTGACACACGTGTTTCACGATCGCCAAACCGAGTCCAGTGCCTCCGGTGCTGCGCGAACGGGCCGGATCCACGCGGTAGAAGCGCTCGAAGATGCGATCGAGGTCGTGACCCGGGATCCCGATGCCTTGGTCCTTCACCGAGATCTCGACGATGCCGTCGTTCACGCGCGAGGAAACGGCCACGCGCGTGTGAATTGGCGAATAGACGATCGCATTGATCAACAGGTTTCGCAGTGCGGTGAGGAGCTGACCACGGTCGCCGTAGATTTCCGCCCCGGAGTCATCGCTGCGAATCAATTCGATTTCCCGACTCACCGATAGCGTCCGCACTTCATCGAATGCACGCGAGACCAACTCATCGACGTTGACCACTTCGGCGCGGGTCATCGGATCATCGCTCTGCAGGCGCGACAGATCGATCACATCCTGGATCAGGCTGCTCAGCCTCGCGGCTTCGAGCTGCATGCGCTCGGCGAAGTGACGAACCTGCTCGGAATCGTCAGCGGCTGAGAGTACGGTTTCAGCAAGCAGGGAGAGGGCCCCGACAGGGGTCTTCAATTCGTGACTCACATTCGCCACGAAGTCTCGTCGAACGGCATCAACCCGACGTTCTTCAGCAAGATCGTCAATCAAGATCAAAATCGCTCCGGTGCCCAGGGCCGCTGCACGAACGCGCAGTTCGAGCAATTCGCGGCCCAAAGGTGGGCGTCGCACGCGCATCTCCTGTTCACGGGCATTTCCGTCATCGCTCACCCGCTCTACCAGCCGCACGATGTCCGGGATCGTGATGGCACTGCGATTCACCAGGCCGAGGGCCAAGGCCCGCGAACTCGCTCGCAGGACAGCGCCATCCGGTGCGGTGACGATCGAAGCCGATGGCAGTACCGAGAGAACGCGAATGACTTCGTCGGGAACAGCCGGGCGAACAACGAGGGAACTCTCCACCCCCGGGGTGTCCACGCCCGTGCGTCGTCGCAGTGCCACGAGCGCAGGATAGGCGCGCCCGCCTCGACACACTCACCTCTAGCACCCTCCTAGGCACAGGATTGGCCGAGCGTTCATCTGGACAACCGGATGTTCACTTTCTCGTAGGCGTGTGTTCATGTTGTGGACAAGGATCCGTGCCTGAAGGGCGTACTCTGGATAGACCCTGGATTCCCTCGTGGAACTCTCCGACTCCTGGATGGACACATGCGCGCGGCCTATTACGAGCAACTCGATCGGGTCAACGACGATCTAGTCGAGATGACCCGACTCGTCGGGTCGGCCATGAACCGTGCAACCCAGGCCCTCTTGGATGCCGACCTTCCACTTGCCGAGGCCGTGATCGATTTCGACGCCAAGGTGGACACCCTGGCCAGCGACGTCGAGGAGCGCTGCTACGAGTTGGTCGCC
>CAZQRR010000232.1:0-2825 GCA_964595675.1 uncultured Rubrivirga sp.
GTCCAGCAGGCTCACGTCGGCTCCGCGGGGAACCTCGGGGGTGGGCGGATCGTCGGGGTTCGGATCGGTGCCGAGTTCAAACAGGGATAGCGCCATCATCACGGTGGCCTGCCCGTCGGCGATCGAGTGATGCAACTTCAGGGCGAAGGCGGCTTCTCCCCCGGGCAGACCCTCGACCAGCACCGCTTCCCAGAGGGCGCGATTGCGGTCGAAGTCGGTCAGCGACATTCGACGCACGTCCGCGAGGACATCCGACCAGCCGCTGCCCTCGGGTAACCGGTAGCGATGGACATGGACGTCGATGTCGAAATCAGGATCCAACGCCAGCCGCGGAGCTGAGATGCCGAACAAGCCGTAGAGCGGACGCATCCGCAAGGTCGGCACGAAATGGGTCAGCCGCTCCAGGCGCGTGCGCAACCGATGCCAGTCAGGCGTGGAGTCCAAGACGGCCAGGGCGACCACGGTGCTGCGCATCCGCGGATCCCCTGCAGCCGTGCGGAAGGTGGCGGCATCCCAGCCACGCAGCTGTGCGCCTACCGGGTTGTCACCGGACACGAACTAGCCCACCTTCTCCATGACGTCGTCGCTCACATCGAAGTTCGCGTACACGTTCTGGACGTCGTCGCTGTCCTCGAGGGCTTCGATGAGACGGAAGACCTTTGCGGCACCGTCCTCGTCGAGTTCAACGGTCACCGAAGGAAGGAAGGTCGCCTCCGCGGAGTCGTAATCGATCTCGGCGCCCTGCAACGCCGTGCGGACCGCCACCACATCGGTTGCCTCGCTGACCACCTCGAATGATTCACCAAGATCGTTGACTTCTTCAGCACCAGCGTCGAGGACGGCCATCAGGAGATCGTCCTCGGTCAGGCCATCGACCTTGGGCACGATGATCACGCCCTTGCGATTGAACATGTAGGAGACCGATCCTGGATCGGCCATCGAGCCGCCGTTGCGCGTCATCGCTACACGCACCTCGCCAGCGGCGCGATTGCGGTTGTCGGTGAGGCACTCGATCAGAACGGCAACGCCGTTGGGTCCATATCCCTCGTACATGATCGTCTGCCAATCGGAGCCACCCGCTTCGGCACCCGAACCGCGTTTGATCGCGCGCTCGATGTTGTCCAGTGGGACAGAGGACTTTCGCGCCTTCTGGATGGCGTCGTAGAGGGTCGGGTTGCCGGCTGGATCACCGCCGCCTTGCCGAGCCGCCACTTCGATGTTCTTGATCAGCTTGGCGAAGAGCTTGCCCCGCTTGGCGTCGATGACGGCCTTCTTGTGCTTGGTGGTCGCCCATTTGGAATGCCCACTCATGCCCGTTCCCTGCTCATCTCGACCCCTACGCCTTCCCTTCGACCATCTCCACGAAGTACCGGTGCACCCGGTCGTCTTGCGTCAACTCAGGGTGGAAACTGGTGGCCAGCACCGGTCCTCGCCGAACCGCCACGATGGTACCGGCGCGCTCGCCCGCGGAGATCTCCGCGAGCACATCGACTTCCTCCCCCACGCTTTCGACCCATGGTGCACGGATGAACACAGCATGGAATGCCCGTTCTCCCAACACGGGTACATCGATGTCCATTTCGAAGGAATCGACCTGCCTTCCGAACGCGTTTCGACGGACCACCACATCGAGACCACCTATGGTCTCCTGGTCCGGGCGGGCATCGAGAACCTGATCGGCGAGCATGATCATCCCCGCGCAGGATCCATACATGGGCAGACCCGAGGCCTTGAGTTCACGCAAGGGTTCGAACCAGCCGTCGATCCGCGCCAGGCGCGACATGGTGGTCGATTCGCCCCCGGGAATCACCAAGCCATCGCAAGCCGACAACTCGTTCAACGTGCGAATCGCTCCGGATCGAACTCCAACGCGGGTCAGTGCATCGACGTGCTCACGCACGTCTCCTTGCAGCGCGAGCACCCCGATGAACGGGGCGCCGCTCACCAGCCGCGGTCTTCCAAGCGGTGATGCACGGGGATATCGGCCACGTTGATGCCGACCATCGCCTCACCCAAGCCCCGCGACGCTTCCGCGACTATCTCAGGCTTGTCGAAGTGGCGGGTGGCCGACACGATCGCCTCCGCGCGCGCCTTGGGATCCCCGCTCTTGAAGATTCCCGAGCCAACGAACACGCCGTCGGCACCCAGCTGCATCATCATGGCCGCGTCAGCCGGAGTTGCGATGCCGCCGGCGGTGAACAGCACGACCGGGAGCCTGCCTTCGCGGGCCACCTCCACGACCAATTCATAGGGCGCCTGCAGTTCCTTCGCGGCAACGAACAACTCATCCTCGGCCATCGACCGAAGCCGGCGGATCTCACCGAGGATCTTGCGCATGTGGGTTACGGCGTTGGACACATCACCCGTGCCGGCCTCGCCTTTGGAGCGGATCATCGCCGCGCCCTCGGTGATGCGCCGGAGCGCCTCGCCGAGGTTGGTGGCGCCGCACACGAACGGAACCGTGAAGTCCTTCTTGGCGATGTGGTTGGCGTAATCGGCCGGTGTCAGAACCTCGGACTCGTCGATGTAGTCCACGCCGAGCGATTGCAGGACCTGTGCTTCACCGAAGTGGCCGATGCGGGCCTTGGCCATGACGGGGATGGACACCGCCTCCATGATCCCGGTGATCATCTCCGGATCGGACATGCGAGCCACGCCGCCTTGCGCACGGATATCCGCCGGCACCCGCTCGAGGGCCATCACCGCCACAGCGCCGGCATCCTCGGCGATCTTGGCCTGCTCGGCGTCGACCACGTCCATGATCACGCCACCCTTGAGCATCTCCGCCATACCCCGCTTGACGCGGTCGGTACCAACCTGCTCGT
>CAZQRR010000233.1:0-2799 GCA_964595675.1 uncultured Rubrivirga sp.
CGGCCTCGCTACGGAATGTCTCCACCGTGAGGACCGGGCCGAAGGACTCCTCCTGCACGCAGGTCATCGCCGCATTGCAGCCATCCAAGATGGTGGGCAGATAGAAATAACCTTCGGATATCCCATCGGGCTCCCTGCCGCCGCACCTCAGCACCGCACCCTCTCGCAGCGCACCCGCTACGTAGGCGGCCACCTTGTCCCGGTGCGCAGCACTGATGAGTGTCCCGGTCTGCGCCTTCTCATCGTGCGGGCCGCCGAGGCGGATGCCCTGGGCAGCTTCCACGAGTGCATCGACGAATGCATCATGTATCGACTCCTCGACGATCAGCCGCGCACCAGCCGAACAGACCTGGCCGGAGTGCAGGAAGATCGCCGTGAGGGCGTTGTCGATGGCCGCGTCCCAGTCGGCATCGGCGAACACGATGTTCGGGTTCTTCCCGCCCAGTTCGAGAGCCACCTTCTTGACGGTCGCAGAGGCCGCTTCCATGATGCGTCGACCAGTGGCCAAACCACCGGTGAACGAGATCAGATCCACATCCGGATGACTGGATAGCGGGGCACCCGCGGTCGGTCCTGCGCCCAGAACGAGGTTGCCCACTCCTGCGGGCATACCGGCATCCATCAGGTACTGCATGAGCAGGATCGATGTGTGCGGGGTGAGCTCGCTGGGCTTGAGCACGAAGGTGCAGCCCGCTGCCAGCGCGGGAGCGACCTTCCAACTCGCCTGGAGCAATGGGTAATTCCAGGGCGTGATGAGCCCACACACACCCACCGGCTCGTACTGGATGCGCGAGATCGTGGTGGGGTTCCCGGTGTCGATGACGCGGCCGGAGTCCTTGGGGATCAAGCCGGCGAAGTAGCGAAAACACGAGACGACGTCGGCGACGTCGTAACGCGATTCGACGATTCGCTTGCCGGTGTCCGCCGACTCTGCTTCCGCCACCGTCTCGACTTCCGCCTCGAGCCGGTCCGCCACCGCGAGCAGGAGTCGCGATCGCTCCCACGACGATGTCTCACGCCACGCGGAGGAGTCGAATGCCCGACGGGCGGCCTCGATCGCTCGAATGGTGTCGGCGGAGTCGGCCTCAGGTACTTCGCCCACCACTTGACCATCCGCTGGACATGTGATGGTCCTGGTAGCTCCGCTTGCCGCCGGTCCCCAAGTCCCATCTATGAGTAGCCCATCCCTCAAGAGCCCGTCCCTCTGGAGCCCATCCCTTGGGAGCCCATCCCTTGGGAGCCCGTGTGCAGGTAGTCCCGTCACGCCGAGATCCCGTCCTCTCCGGATGTCAGTAGCGGGCGGAGCCCACTACTTCGGCACGTGGTCGCGGTGACGATAGAACGGAACGGGCTCGGGTGGCAGCGGTTTTACCCCAATGATGCGATCTGCCACCTTCTCCGCGATCATCATCGTGGGTGCGTAGATGTTCGCGTTCGTGACCTCCGGCATGACGGATGCATCCACCACACGAAGCCCGTCGATCCCGTGAACGCGCAGTGATTCGGGATCCACGACGGCCATCTCGTCCACGCCCATCTTGCAGGTGCACGAGGGGTGGTAGGCGGTTTCCCCGTCCTGACGCACCCACTCCAAGATCTCCTCGTCCGTGCTCACCGACGGCCCAGGTGAGATCTCACCGCCGCTGTAGGGGGCGAATGCCGATTGGCCCAGGATGTCGCGCGCCACGTGGATTGCTTCCACCCACTCGCGCTTGTCCTGCTCGGTTGTGAGGTAGTTGAAGCGAAGTGCCGGCGGCTTTGTGGGATCAGGTGTGGTTATTCGAACCGTGCCGCGGGCGTCGGAGTACATCGGACCGATGTGCACCTGATAGCCGTGACCACCCTCGGGCGCGGTGCCGTCGTAGCGGACTGCGATCGGCAGGAAGTGGAACATCAAATTCGGGTAGTCGACGTCGTCGTTGCTGCGTGCGAAACCGCCGCCCTCGAAGTGATTGGACGCTCCCGGCCCGGTGCGCCCGAATAGCCACGCCGCGCCGATGAAGGGGCGGCGCCAGAACTGGAGATTGGGATTCAAGGACACCGGCTGAACGCATGAGTGTTGCACGTACACCTCAAGGTGATCCTGCAGGTTCTCACCCACTCCTGGTAAGTGGTGGATGGGATCGATTCCCACGCTGCGCAGGTGCTCGGCGTTGCCGATACCCGACAGCTGCAGCAGTTGCGGAGAATTGATCGCGCCACCGCTGAGGATGACCTCCCCGGCATTGATTTGGTGCAGATGACCACGCCGGTCTCGAACCTCCACTCCTGTTGCCCGCGTTCCGTTCATCAGCACGCGAGTGACCAGCGAACGCGTACGGACCACCAGATTTCGGCGATGGCGGACAGGGGCCAAATAAGCCTTGGAAGCGTTGACGCGCCGGCCCTTCTTCTTGCTTCCGTCGAAGGGGGCGAAACCTTCCTGCTTATAGCCGTTGACGTCGGCGGTGAGCGAGTAGCCTGCCTGTTGAGCTGCTTCGAAGAATGCGCTGAACAGCGGGTTTTTGACCTGGCCGCGCTCGAGGTACAGCGGTCCGGAATCACCGCGCCACTCGTCCGCACCCGCAGTGCAAGTCTCCATCTTCTTGAAGTACGGAAGACAGTGCGCGTAGTCCCAGGACTCCATGCCCGGCTTGCTCGCCCACTTCTCGTAGTCCAATGGGTTGCCTCGCTGGAAGATCATCCCGTTGATGCTGCTCGATCCACCGAGGACCTTGCCTCGGCCAGCCGTAATGCGGCGCCCGTTCATGCCCGGTTCCGGTTCGCTGACGTACATCCAGTCGTAGCGCGGGTTGCCGA
>CAZQRR010000234.1:0-2788 GCA_964595675.1 uncultured Rubrivirga sp.
ATTCAGACCACCGCGCAGTCCCTTTCCGGTGGCAACAAGCAGAAGGTGGTCATCGCGCGCGAACTCGCGGCGAATCCCAGCCTGTTGATCGCCAGCCAACCCACGCGAGGTGTGGATGTGGGCTCCATCGAGTTCATCCACTCCCAGATCGTCAAAGCCCGAGACGAAGGGGCTGCGGTTTTGTTGGTCTCCGCCGAACTCGATGAGGTGATGGGTCTGTCCGATCGCATCCTGGTGATGTACGACGGCCGCATCGTCGCGGACATCCCCGCCGAAGGGGCCGACCGCAACCGCATCGGACGCCTGATGGCCGGCGGCGAAGACTCCACAACCACCGCATGAGTGAAGTATTCGCGCCGGTCGACGTCATCATCGCCAAACGCGATGGTCGTGAACTGACTGACGCCCAGATCGACTGGGTTGTCGACGCCTACACGCGGGGTGTGGTGGCTGACGAGCAGATGAGCGCACTCGCGATGGCGATCCTGCTCAACGGCATGAACGAGCGCGAGATCGTCCGCTGGACCGAGGCGATGATCGCAACCGGCACGCGCATGGACTTCTCGGATTTCGATGCACCGAGCGTGGACAAGCACTCCACCGGTGGGGTGGGCGACAAGGTCACCTTGCCGCTCGTGCCGATCGTGGCCGCGTGTGGGGCGATCGTCCCGCAACTCAGTGGCCGTGGCCTCGGCTACTTCGGTGGCACCTTGGACAAGATGGAATCGATCTCCGGTTGGCGGGCACTGCTGTCCAACGATGAGATGAAGGATGTTCTGCACCAGGCCGGGGGAGTGATCTGCGCCGCGGGCGATGGCCTGGCACCGGCGGACAAGAAGCTCTACTCGCTGCGTGATGTGACCGGAACCGTCGAGGCGATTCCGCTGATCGCCTCGAGCATCATGAGCAAGAAGATCGCCGAAGGTGCTGGTGGACTGGTTCTGGACGTGAAGACCGGAAATGGCGCCTTCATGTCCGACCTGCCGCGTGCGCAGAAGCTGGCCCGCACCATGGTCAAGATCGGCAACGACGCCGGTGTTCGCACCCGCGCGCTGATCACTGCGATGGACGTGCCCCTCGGCCTGGCGGTGGGCAATGCAATCGAGGTGACGGAGTCCCTCGAGGTGCTTGCGGGGGGTGGCCCGCAAGACCTCGTGGACCTTGTGCTGGCGCTCGCCCGCGAGATGCTCGACATCGCCGGAATCGACGCCGATCCCCGCGAGGCGATCACCAGCGGTAGGGCGATGGACCATTGGAATGCCATGGTCAGCGCTCAGGGCGGCGATCCGCACGCACCCCTCCCGCGCGCGAGGCACGAGCACGTGATCACCGCCCCGGCAACTGGCACCCTCACCACGCTGCAGGCCTACGGCGTTGGCGTTGCCGCCTGGCGACTAGGCGCCGGCCGCGCGCGCAAGGAGGACGCGATCGCGCACGGTGCCGGCATCTGGCTGCACGCCAAGCCGGGTGACCATGTGGCCGAAGGCCAGCCGCTGATGACGCTCCTCGCCGACGACGAATCGAAGTTCCCCGCGGCGATGGCCGAACTCGATGGCGCCTACGAAGTTGGCGGCGAACCGATGGAACGGCTGCCACTCATCATCGAGCGACTCGACGAAAACACCGACTGAGACGACCACAACTCCGCAAGGAAATAGCGCAAGGAGCCCCGTGCCCGAGATCATCACCGCCCCCACGCTCATCCCGGTTCCCGGTGGCAAGACCATCGAGGAGTTCGTGGGCCGTGCATCGAGCCGGGACGAAGCCGTCTCTATCGCGCACATGGTGGCTCCTGCCGGTTGGGACGAGCCCTACCAGCAACCGAAGTTCGACGAGTTCACCGTGGTGCTCGAAGGTGAACTCTTGGTCGATCACGCTGATGGCACCGACATGATTTCCGCCGGCCAGGCGATCATCACCCGCGCTGGGGAGCGCATCCGGTACCGCACCGAGCAGGGCGCGAGGTACGTGGCGGTATGCCTGCCTGCTTTCGCCATCGACTTGGCCGGCCGCGAGGACTGACCAGTCGGTCAATCAACGGGGGATGTGACCTTCGCCTCTGGACGGGCGTCCGTGGGCGGTGAATGCTGGTATTCGACGAATCACATAACGACGAGGGGAACGCCATGGGCAAGCTGGATGATGCGGTGATCATCGTGACGGGTGGATCACGGGGTATTGGTGCGCAGGTGTGCCGCACCCTCGCCGATGAGGGGGCGAAGGTGGTGGTTGCCGACGTCCTGGACGACGACGGTCAGGCGGTAGCCGAGGAGATCGGCGGCACGTACGTCCACCTGGACGTGACGGACCCGGGTAGCTGGCAGGGTGCCATCGAGACCACCACGAACACCTACGGTCGGCTCACCGGCTTGGTGAATAACGCCGGGGTGGTGGGGTTCACCCCGGTGGGTGCCACCAGCCTGGATGAGTGGAATCGCATCATCGCGGTGAACCTCACCGGCGTTTTCTTGGGCATGGAAAGCGCCACCTCGGCCTTGAGGGCGAACGGCGGGGGAGTCATCGTCAACCTTTCGAGCACCGCCGGGATGCAGGGATACAGCAATCTCGCCGCGTACGTAGCAAGCAAGTGGGGAGTGCGTGGCTTGACGAAGGCCGCCGCATTGGATCTTGGACCCTCCAATATTCGTGTCGTCTCGATCCACCCCGGAGGCATTCGCACCCCGATGACCGCAGGGCTCGACGAGAAGGCGTACTCGCGCCAACCGATCGCGCGCATCGGTGAGCCGGAGGAGATCGCGAAGTTGGCGCTGTTCTTGATCGCCGACGC
>CAZQRR010000235.1:0-2753 GCA_964595675.1 uncultured Rubrivirga sp.
GCGGTGAGTGAACCACCGATGGCTCTCAGCAACTCCGCGACATCGAATTCATTTCGTCTGCCCTCGATCAGCCGCAGTGTGAGGGAGAACGCCGGCACACCCAGGGCGAGGACACCAACACCGATCAACCACGCGAGTCCGAGCGCGGTGGCTCTCGAGCTCAACTGCTGCCGCGGAGCCGGGCGGGACACCCCTGAGCCAAGTCGCCAGCGCTGCGCTCGTCCACGCACCCGGGCTTCCACGATCACCAGGATCAACGCGAGCAGAACCAGAAGTAAGGACAAGACCGCAGCACTTGTGCGATCGAAGGACGCTCGGTACGCGGTATAGATCACTCGCGTGAACGCATCGACTCGGAAGATCGCGACCGTGCCGAATTCGCTGAGCATGTAGAGCGCGGCTAGGAGCAGGCCGGCTGCGGCCGCGGGCCATGCCATCGGGATGGTGACACGTCGCGCGGTGGCAAGTGGGCTCAAACCCAGCGACCGCGCGGCCTCCTCCTGTCCGGCGTCGATATTCCGCAAAGCCGCCGTCAGTGGGATGGCCACGTAGGGGAACGAAGCGAGTGACATCACCAAGATGACCGCCCAGATGCCCGACATTCCCGGGAACTCGGCTATCCACGCGTAGGCCATGACGTACGACGGCACGGCCAGCGGCAACGCTGCGATCACCAGAAAGAACGATCGCCCGGGGATCGAGGTGCGAGCGAGCAGCCACGCGGTCGGCACGGCCAGGATCAAACAACCGACGACCACACCGATCACCAAAGCAAGGCTCGTGACAGTGGTTTCGAGAGTTCGTTCACGGAACAACGCCGCCGCTATCGATGCCCAACCCGCGTCGAAGGTGCGGACGACGAGGTACAGCAAGGGAATGGACGTGACAACGACGGCAACCGCCGCCGCTCCGACGAGGAGCAACGGCGGCCGCAGTGTTCGTGTCAGCCGTTCGTGCAGGGTGACCCTCCTACGTGAGTCCCACATCTTGCAGCATCTGCAAGGTTCCGGGCAGATCCTCGAGCTCGGCCAGCGGGACATCCGGACCCTGAACCTGCTCGATCGCCGGGACTCCGGCAGGTCCGGCAACTCCAGGAGTGAGCGGGTACTCGTAGGTGTTCTCCACGAACCACTGCTGGATCGCCGGGGTCATCATCCAGGTGAGCAACTCACCGGCGCCCTCCTGATTGGCAGACGGAGCGATGACGCAGGCGCCGGCGACATTCACCAACGTTCCCGGATCCCCCGCTTCGGTGAAGGCGAGTTGCACGTTCATCGCGTCCTCACCAACCTCGGCTGCCTTCTGGTACCAGTAGTAGTGGTTGATGAGTCCGAGTTGCACTTCACCGGAATCGACCGCATCGCGGATCAGACTGTTCTTTTCGTACAACTGTGCATCGTTGTCGACCATGCCCTGCAGCCATTCGAGAGTCGCATCATCTCCAGCAGCAACGCGCATTGCGGTGACGAACGCCTGAAATGAGCCATTGGTGGGAGCGATGGCGACCTGGCCCGCCCACTTCGGATCGGTCAACTCGAAGACCGAGGTCGGAACGTCCTCAACGTCCAACTGTGATGAGTCGTACGCGATCACGCGCGCCCGACCGGTCACGCCCGTCCAGTTACCGTCGGCTGCTCGGTACTGGGCAGGGACCGTCTCGGCGATCGCGGCGGGCAGTGGCGCGCATTGCCCTGCCGCGTCGAGTGCACCGAGAGCGCCGGCATCCTGACCGAAGTACAGATCCGCCGGTGAGGCGTCGCCCTCCTCGATGATCTGCGCCGCGAGTTCGGCGGTGTCGCCGTAACGCACTTCCACCGGGATTCCGGTTTCGGCGGTGAACTCCTCGAACAGCGGGCCGACGAGTTCCTCGCTGCGTCCGGAGTAGACGACGACGGACGTTCCATCCGCGGTGCCAGCGCCGTCGCCCGATCCGCCACTCGCCTCGTCGGACCCGTTACTGCTGCAGGCGCTCACGAGAATCGCACTGGCTGCCACGACCGCGAGTGCGGCGCGGCCCATGGTGGATTTCCTCGATCTCATCTACGACTATCCAGCCTTCGTCTTGGGAGGACGACTTCCCGGTGCGCCCTCAGGTAAGGCTGACCTTAGTTAGGTGAACCTAAGTGAGTCAAATCAGGGGAAGGTAGGCTGAGAGATCGGACCGCTCACCACTGGCTCGAAGTCGGCCCGACGTTGCGGCCTCCTGCCAGGTCATCACCCCGAGGGCGAGGCTCAGCCAGGTTGCCGGATCTGTCTCGACCACGGCGGGCGGCGTGCCACGGCGATGGGTACTGCCCTCGACCACCTGCACGGCAGCGAACGGCGGGATCCGTACCTCCACGCTGCGTCCGGGTGCTCGTTCCACCAACGCAGCAAGGGACGCCTTCACTGCATCCCGCTGTTCGTCGCGCGGGGGTAGGTCGCCGGACTGGAGTCGAGTGAGAACCCTCGAGGCCGGTTCGCTCCAGCTGTGTTCGCTCACGCGAAGAGTGCGGGAAGGGTGCGTTCGTGCGCATCCTTGAGTTCGTCGAGGGACACGGTGAAGTACTCACCGAACTGAAGCACCTGCGTGCCATCGGGATAACCCGCATCCGCACCGAGACCGGAATCGACCACGCCCACCCGGTGGGCAGCCACGCCGCGCGCCGCACACATCTCGGTGAAGCGCATCTCTTCGCTTCGCGGAACGACCACGACGGCCCGACCCGCGGACTCGGAGAACAACTGGACGAACGGATCGATGTCGTCCGGCA
>CAZQRR010000236.1:0-2749 GCA_964595675.1 uncultured Rubrivirga sp.
GTTTCGTCGATCAACAGCAACGTCCCGTACTTGTCGCACAACTCGCGCACGGACTCCCAGAATCCCGGATCGGGAAGCACAATGCCAATATTCGTCATGGCGGGCTCGGCGATGAGAATCGCAACGTCGCCGTGCGCCAGTGCTCGCTCTACTGACTCAAGGTCGTTGAATTCAGCCACCCGTGTGGTCTGCGCAACCGGTACGGCCGGACCCACATTGCCTTCGCGCTCGATGGTCGATCCGTCTGGGCCGGTGCGAACCAAGGTCTCGTCTACTGCGCCGTGGTAGCAGTAGGAGAACGCGCAGATCTTGTCCCGACCGGTAACGAGGCGCGCGATACGAAGCGCCCAGCGGTTGGCGTCGGTAGCCGTCAAAGACAAAGACCACAGCGGGAGTCCGAAACGGCGATTCAGATCTGCCGCAACCCATTCGGCGTCGTCGGTGGGAAGCATGGTGGTGATGCCGCCAGCACCTTCGACGCGATCGCGCACCGCCCGCACCGTTGCGTCGGGCGAATGGCCGGCCATGGCCCCGGTGTCACCCAACGCAAAGTCGATGTACTCGTTTCCGTCGACATCCACGATGCGGTTCCCCTTGGCCTGGGCGAAGTGGATCGGGTAGCCGCCTGCCCACTTGTTCATCCAGGTCATGGGAACCCGGCCGAGGAGGTGGTCGGCGGCATCGAAGAGCTCCTTGGATTTCGGAGTCCGACTGCGATAAAGCTCAATCTCCCGCTCCACTGCGGCCGAAAGTGCCTGTCGATCGATGAGCGCCACGTGCAATCCCTTCTCGCCACGGATTCGCGACACGGGGGTACCCCCGAATCGAGGGGATATCCGCATGTCGTCGGCCCTGGTGCCGACACCTAGCGGGAGCATAAGCCGGATCGCGGTGCCTCACGACCTAACCGGTCTGAGGGCATCGCTTGAACCCAAGTGGAGGGAACCCGTGAGCACTAGAAAACTCATTGCCGAGTTCGTCGGCACCTTTCTTCTCGTCTTCCTTGCCGTCGGTACCGCCATATTCGGTATAGCCGCCGTAGTCGGAGTCGACGGCGCTGGACCCGGATCCGGAGTGGTAGGCGTTGCGCTGGCCTTTGGTCTCGTGCTGCTCGGTGTGGCGTACGCATTCGGTCCAGTGTCCGGAGCGCATGTGAACCCGGCGGTCACCTTGGCGATGTTGGTGGGACGACGCATGCCCGCCAGTGAGGCGATCGGCTACTGGGTCGTGCAATTCCTCGGGGCGATCGCCGCTGGAGGCCTGTTGAAACTGTTCATCAGCAGTTTCGGAGTCACCGACTACACCGGAGCGCTCGGCACGAACAGTTACGACAACGGCGCGATCAACATGGTCGGCGCCTTCGTTCTCGAAGCCGTCCTGACTGCTGCATTCGTCTTGGTGATCTTGCTGGTCACCGAGAAGATAGCTGCACCAGGCTTCGCGGGTATCGCGATCGGTCTGACCCTCACCCTGGTGCACCTGGTCGGCATTCCCCTGACCGGCACCTCCGTCAATCCAGCGCGCTCATTCGGACCGGCCCTGTTCGAGGGTGGCACCGCGCTGTCGCAGGTGTGGTTGTTCATTGTGGCACCACTGGTTGGTGCCGTGATCGCGGTCGTGATCTGGAAACTCACCCGCACAAGTGATGAGGAGACCCGCCGACTTGTAGCTGGCGACGAGCGGGAGTAGCCCTGCGTGGCGGGCCGGGGTTGAAATCTCGTAACCCCGGCCCGTCCGCTAAGCAGACACCAAGAGCGGGCTCATCATGAAGCGATTCACCGGATCGCCGAGCAACTCGCTGAACGCTAGTTCACCCGCACCGATCAGCATGGTGTCCTTCCCCAGTGATGGAGTGATGATCAGCAGTTCCCTGGGAGAGGGATCCCAACTGCGCGCAACGCAATCCTGCAGATACTCGCCACACGCACCGAGAACCTCACCCAGGTGGCCACCTAACACGATCACGTCGGGATCGAAAGCATTCGCCAAATTAACCAATCCGAGTCCCAGCCATTCGGCGATCCTCGCCACACCTTCGGCAACACTTGACTCCTCGCGTCCGAGAGTTCGGATGGCTTCAGATAGATCGGTTTCAGAGACTCCGAGGCCGCACGCCCGGTACGTCGCATCTCGACCCACTTCCGTTTCCCAGCAACCCTTCTTCCCACACCGGCACTGCTTGCCCTGCGGATTGACGATCATGTGGCCGATTTCACCGGCGAATCCTGTTGTGCCCAAGACAAGTTGACCGTTGAGAACGACTCCCCCTCCCACACCAACATCGCCCAACAGGTACAGCAAGTTGTCGACATTTCGGCCAGCACCTCGGGCGCGTTCCGCAAGAGCCCCTACGTTGGCGTCGTTGGCGATGAAGACCTGGGGGGCCGATGTGAACCTCCGGGACAGCGCCTGCGACAGAAGCTCTGCGAATTCGACTTCGGACCACCCGAGGTTGGGAGCCACGCGGACGATTCGAGACTCACTATCGATGATCCCCGGCAGCGACACACCGACACCCACCCACGCGGCCCCGCTTTCCATCTGCTCGAACAGTTCATCACACAACTCGACGATCACCTCAGCGGTGTTTCGCGGGTCTGCTTCCTGGGCACTCAACGACCTTTCGCGACGCACCAGAATCGCTCCCCCGAGTCCCATGATGGCCACAACTATGTGATCGACTCGTATCTCTACCGTCACCACGACAGCCGAAGTTGGAATCGGAGCGACGCGCAACGAGGGGCGTCCC
>CAZQRR010000237.1:0-2748 GCA_964595675.1 uncultured Rubrivirga sp.
TCCTTGATCCAGATGATCGAATTGCCTGGACGCTCGACTTGAAGGGTGTCTATAGCTCGACTGATTTCCGCCTCGATCTCAGGTGTGTCGGGTGAAGATGCGCACAACACGAGATTGACGTTGTCCTTGAAGTGTCGGGCAGCCCGTAGGAGATGGATCAGACCCTTCTGGCGGGTGATGCGCCCGACGAAGAGAGCGAAGGGTGTGGCTCGATCGATTCCGTAAGTGTCGAGTGCTGAATCGGAACTACGTGATCGGTAAATGGTTGTATCGATGCCGTTGTGCACCACGTGAATCTTGTCGGGTTCCACGTCTGGGTAGGTAGCGATGATGTCCGAGCGCATTCCTTTGCTCACGGCGATGATGGCGTCGGCTGCGAGATAAGTCGTTCGCTCGACCCACGACGAGACGTCGTATCCACCTGCGAGTTGCTCGCGCTTCCAAGGCCGCAGCGGTTCGAGAGAGTGCGCGGTCAGTACGTGGGGGATCCCGTACAACAGCGACGCGAGGTGTCCTGCGAGGTTCGTGTACCAAGTGTGGGAGTGCACTAGGTCCACGTCCTGGTTGATCGATGAGACCATCCCCAAGTCCACACCAAGTGTCTGCAAGGAGGGGTTCGCATCAGATAAGTACGAAGGGATGTCCTGTGCCTGCACATCAGGTCTATCGGGTCGATCAGGTCCGAAGCAGTGCACGTCGACCGTCGCGAGTTCGCGCAAGTGTCCGACGAGTTGCTCGACATGGACGCCAGCGCCTCCGTAGATGTCCGGAGGCCACTCTCGGGTCAGCATCGCGATGTGCACATTGCGAAGCCTAGGGACGGCAGGGTCGATCCCCGTTACCCTGGGAAGGTGGGCGCCGAGCCGCACGTTCTGGCCATGGTCCTCGCTGGCGGCGAGGGCAAGAGACTGATGCCCCTGACCGCCGACCGCGCCAAGCCCGCGGTGCCTTTCGGAGGCTCGTACCGGTTGGTCGACTTCGTGCTGTCCAACCTGATCAATTCCGGACTTCGACGGGTCTGCGTTCTCACGCAATACAAGTCCCATTCACTTGACCGGCATATAACCCAGACCTGGCGGATGTCCACTCTGTTGGGGGACTATGTGACTCCCGTGCCCGCTCAGCAGCGTCTTGGGCCACGGTGGTTCACCGGCAGCGCTGATGCGATCTTCCAGAGCCTGAACCTCGTCTACGACGAGAACCCCGAGTATGTGGCGGTCTTCGGCGCTGACCACGTCTATCGGATGGACGCCATGCAAATGGTCGAGGCGCATATCGATAGTGGAGCGGGTGTGACAGTTGCCGGAATCCGCACTCCGCGCGATCAAGCACACGGTTTCGGTGTGATCGACGTGGCTCCCGACGGGCGCACAATCGCCAAGTTCCTGGAAAAGCCCGCCGATCCTCCTGGGATCCCTGGAAGCGAAGATGAATCCTTCGTATCGATGGGAAACTACGTCTTCACTACCGATGTCCTGTTGGAAGCACTGCGAGCGGATGCTGCTGATCCGGCCTCTGTCCACGACATGGGTGGGAACATCATTCCCGCGCTCACCGCTCAGGGACTGGCGCAGGTCTACGACTTCGCGGAGAACATCGTTCCGGGGGCAACGGCGCGCGATGCGGGTTACTGGCGCGATGTTGGAACGCTCGATAGCTACCACGATGCTCACATGGATCTGGTGTCCGTCCACCCCATCTTCAATCTCTACAACAGGCGTTGGCCGATCTTGACGAATCTTCCGCCGCTTCCTCCCGCGAAGTTCGTCGAGGGGGGCAATGCTCACGATTCCATGGTTGGCGCGGGCAGCATTGTGTCCGGAGCACATGTGAGAACCAGCGTGGTGGCATCGAATGTGGTGATCGAAGCCGGTGCCTACGTGGAAGGCAGCGTGCTAATGCCCGGAGTGCGGATCGGGCGCAATGCCGTGGTCCGCCGTGCCATCTTGGATAAAGGTGTGGTCGTCCCCGACAACACGCAGATCGGAGTGGACCTGGAGCGAGACCGAGGGTTGTACACCGTGAGCGATGGTGGAGTGGTGGTTCTCGGCAAAGGTGTGGTGGCCGAGTAGGCCTCAGAAAATCTCCGCCGAGAATGCCCCGTCGTACAAGATCGCGTGGTCACGTCCCTCTTCGGCAGCTAATGACTCCGAACGTCGGGCTGCACTGATCCAGCCGCATGAACACGCTGCTTGAACGAAGTGCTGCTGCACTCGTCGAAGGTTGACCTCGTGTTGCATCATGGTCTCCTGTAGTGGCGCCGACTGTCGTTCCTCGTTCACGGGTCTTCGACTCCTCGGTTTCACCTCAGGGCGCATCCACGTCCGCGCTCCATTAACTGGGTAGGCGTGGGGAGCGTAGGTTGCTCAGTAGCCCAGTAAGCAAAGGATGGATGAACGCCAGATGAACGCACCCGCGTTGCGGCATCGAATGGGTGCTGCTTTGGTGGCAGCCGTCCTCACGCTCACGGGAGTCTCGGTTTCAGCTCCTCAGCGGGCGCTAGCTGTTGTGGGTGGGGTGCCCACTGCCGTGGAGCAGGTGCCCTGGCAGGCCCTAGTGATCGTGGATGGATCCCCCTCACGCTTGTGTGCGGGATCCATCGTGGACCGAGAGTGGATCATCACTGCAGCGCATTGTGTTGCGGATGCTTCGCCGGGCATCATCCAGGCGCATGTCGGCTTGGACGACCTTCGTCAACGGAGTGCGGGCAACCAGGTCAACGTCGCGGAAATAGTCGTGCATCCGGCA
>CAZQRR010000238.1:0-2743 GCA_964595675.1 uncultured Rubrivirga sp.
GTTTCCCGAATCGAGAACGCGAGGAGTTCCCGGCGCCGTGAATGTCTACACGCCGATTTTCGTGCTGGGGGCTCTTGCCTTCGGTTTCGCTGCGTTCTCCGTTGTGATCGCCACGTTCACCGGCCCCAAGCGCTACAACCGCGCGAAGTACGACGCCTATGAATGCGGTATCGAACCGACTCCGCAGCCCATGGGCGGTGGCCGTTTCCCGGTGAAGTACTACCTGACGGCGATGATGTTCATCATCTTCGACATCGAACTCGTGTTCTTGTATCCGTGGGCCGTCGCCTTCGACCAACTCGGTGCATTCGGTCTGGTCGCGATGATGCTTTTCTTGCTCAACTTGGCCGTTCCGTACGTTTACGAGTGGCGTCGTGGTGGATTGGAGTGGGACTGACATGGGTTTGGAAGAGAAGCTTCCGTCCGGGGTATTGCTCACCACCGTCGAGAAGGTGGCGGGGTACGCGCGTAAAGGATCGTTGTGGCCGGCCACCTTCGGTTTGGCGTGCTGCGCCATCGAGATGATGGCCACAGGTGGTCCGCGCTACGACATCGCGCGCTTCGGCATGGAGGTTTTCCGCGCATCACCACGCCAAGCCGACCTGATGATCGTCGCCGGTCGCGTTAGCCAGAAGATGGCGCCGGTACTGCGTCAGATCTACGACCAGATGCCCAATCCCAAGTGGGTGCTCGCGATGGGCGTGTGCGCATCCAGCGGCGGCATGTTCAACAACTACGCCATCGTCCAGGGCGTGGATCACGTGGTACCCGTCGACATGTATCTGCCCGGCTGCCCGCCGCGTCCGGAGATGCTCATCGACGCGATCTTGAAGATCCACGATCAGATCCAGGACACCAAGCTCGGCGTGAACGCAAAGCGAGAGATGATCGAGAACGAACAGCTCGCCCTCGCTGCTCCCAGCACCTTGGAGATGAAGGGGTTGCTCCGGTGAGTGAGGACAACACTCCTGCGGTGCCGGTGGTGCCGGTGGTGCCGGACGGCATCGACACCATCGACATCGTCGGTGTGCGTCGAGGCGCCTTCGGCGTGGAAGGTTCCGGCGACACCAGCGGTTTCGGTGGCTTGGTCGCACCGATCGTCATGCCCGGTGCCAGCCCTCGTCCCTACGGCGGTTGGTTCGACGAGGTAGCCGACGAGATCGAACTGTCCTTGCAGGCGCGCAATCTCCCGGTCGCGTCGGTCATCGAGAAGGTGGTCATCGACCGCGGAGAGATCACCTTCTTCGTCAAGCGCGAGAACATCGTCGACTTCGCGCGCGTTCTTCGCGATGAGCCCGCACTGCGTTTCGAAATGTGCATGGGAGTGAACGGCGTGCATTACCCAGACGACAAGGGTCGCGAACTACACGCGTGCTACCCGTTCCTGTCCATCACGCACAACCGCCGCATCCGGGTGGAAGTCACCGCACCCGACTCCGATCCGCACATCCCCTCGATCGTGAGCGTTTATCCGTCCAACGACTGGCACGAGCGCGAGACCTGGGACTTCTTCGGAATCATCTTCGACGGACACCCGGCCTTGACGCGCATCGAGATGCCCGACGACTGGGTCGGTCACCCGCAGCGCAAGGACTACCCACTCGGCGGTATCCCCGTGGAATACAAGGGCGCAACCATTCCCGCGCCGGACAATCGGAGGGCGTACAACTGATGTCGGACGTCATCTACACATCCGTCGATACGCCGGGCGAGGACATCTACGCCGGTTCCTACGAAACCACCGAAGGAACCATCTACAACCTCTCCGGCGGCGACTGGGACACCATCTCCGCAGCGCCCGAGGGCGAGAAGGAACGCCTGATCGTCAACATGGGCCCGCAGCACCCGTCCACGCACGGCGTGCTTCGGCTGGTCCTCGAACTCGACGGCGAGACGGTCACCGAGGCCCGCTGCGGCATCGGTTACCTGCACACCGGAATCGAGAAGAACCTCGAGTACCGCACCTGGGTTCAAGGTGTCACGTTCGTCACCCGGATGGATTACCTAACGCCCTTCTTCAACGAGGCCGCGTACGTGCTGGCGGTCGAGAAGCTGCTGGGCATCACCGAGCAGATCCCCGAACGCGCCAATGTGATCCGCGTGATGATGATGGAGCTCAACCGAATCTCCTCGCACCTGGTTGCACTCGCAACCGGCGGCATGGAACTCGGTGCGCTCTCTGCGATGATCTTCGGGTTCCGCGAGCGTGAACTCGTGCTGGACATCTTCGAGATGGTCACCGGGCTTCGGATGAACAGCGCTTACATCCGTCCCGGCGGCGTAGCCCAGGACCTTCCGGGCGGTGCCGAGCAGAACATCCGCGAGACCTTGCCGTTGCTGAAGAAGCGGATGAAGGACACCACGGACCTGCTCGTTGACAACTCGATTTGGATGGGCCGCACGGAAGGCGTCGGTTACCTCGATCTTCAAGGGTGTATGGCGCTCGGTATGACCGGTCCGGTGCTGCGCTCCACCGGATTGCCGCACGATCTTCGCAAGTCCCAGCCGTACTGCGGCTACGAGACCTACGAGTTCGACGTTCCCACCCAAACCAGTTGTGATGCCTACGGCCGCTTCCTCATCCGCATCGCCGAGATGCAGGAGTCGATGAAGATCGTCGAGCAGTGCCTCGATCGATTGAAGCCCGGACCGGTGATGGTCGAGGACAAGAAGATCGCCTGGCCTGCTCAACTGTCGATCGGCGCCGACGGTCAGGGCAACTCCACCGAGCACATCAAGCACA
>CAZQRR010000239.1:0-1530 GCA_964595675.1 uncultured Rubrivirga sp.
GAGGAAGTCGGCTTCGGCGAGGCGTCCGTGTTGTCATGTGAGTCAGGTTCGTCCGAGAAGATCCCGGACGCCAACCGGCGAGGGTGCAGATCCCGGAACTCCTTCAGACCGTCCATGGTCTCTTTGACGTCGATACCAGCTGAGTCGACGATCTCCTGGCGAGCAGAACTCGCCATCTGACGAATCTGACGCGCCCACTTCGCCGCATCGGCGGCGGCCTTCGGCAACTTCTCCGGACCGAACACGATCAAACCGATGACCGCGAGGGCCAAGAGTTCACCGATCCCGATGTCGAACACGTCAGCCGATCTCCTCGGAAGCACCGAGCACCAGGTTCACCGTCCGCGTTTCCCCTCCGCGGATGAACGTCAATTGCACGGTTTCGCCGGGTGCGAAACTCCTGATGGCCACGACCAATTCGGTGGAATCGGACGTGTCTCGACCTTGGAGAGTGGTGATGATGTCGCCGGAGCGCAGCCCTGCGGTATCCGCCGGGCCACCGGGAGTCACCTCGCTGATGCGTGAGCCGCCGTCGGTGAAGGTCGTATCGAGGGTCACACCGATAACCGGGGTTGTGGAATCGCCGGTCTCGATGATTTCCTCGGCGATCCGGCGAGCGGAGTTGATCGGGATCGCGAACCCCAGTCCGATGGAACCAGCCTCACCACTGAACGACGGAGCGAGCGTGGCGATCGCGGAGTTCACCCCGATAACCTGACCAACACTGTTGAGCAACGGACCACCGGAATTCCCGGGGTTGATGGCAGCGTCTGTCTGGATCGCGTTGATGTACGCCATCTCACCACTGCCCCCAGCAGTCACCGCGCGGTCCAGCGAGGAGATGATTCCCGAGGTGACCGTGCCCTCCAAACCCAGCGGCGCACCGATCGCGACGGCAACGTCGCCCACCGTCACCTGAGCGGAGTCTCCGAGACGAGCCGCCGGAAGGTTCGCTGCATCGACCTTCAACACCGCGAGGTCGTAGGAGGAGTTTCGTCCCACGATCTCGGCGTCCGCGCTTTCACCATTCTCGAAGAAGACCGTCAATGAGCCACCGTCGGCAGCGGGTGCTGCAACGTGGTTGTTCGTGAGGATGTATCCATCAGGGCGGATCACGAAACCCGATCCACTTCCTTGATCTCCGCCGTTGCTGATCGCGATCGACACCACGGTGGGCAGAACCGCATTGACCATCTCGGCGATGGATCCGGGGATCTCATCCGGGGGCAAACTGTCCGCGACAGGGCGATCATTCGCCGGCAACGGTGCCGCCACGGGACTGGTCGGAGACGAATCGACGGCCCGTCCGATCACGTACCCGGCAACGCCGGCGAAGGTGCCGACGATGAGGGACACCACGGTGGCGATGACCACGACGCCTAGGACACCGGGTCCGCGCCGCCGCCCGGGTTGTGCGTGCTGCGGTGGGCCCGATGGGCGCGGGGCGCCGTAAGCCACGAAGTCCGGGTATCGGGCGGGGGTTGGGAAGTCAGGTCGTCCAACGGGCGGCGGGAAAGGAGGTGGTCCGGC
>CAZQRR010000239.1:1630-2727 GCA_964595675.1 uncultured Rubrivirga sp.
GCAGTGCCACCCGGGAATGGGTTGACGCCATCGGGTGGTCGTTCGTCACTCACGTGGCCAGCCCGCCTTCCCCAACCGGATCACTTACGGGAGCACACCGTCGGCGCTCATTTCGCACGGACGCTTCACCGCCCTCGACTAAGGCTAGGCTGCGAACGCCCGTCGGTCACATCGGCGGTGCACGGACCACCGGAGGTGCGCCATTTCGCCCAATTCCGCCCGAGCCGACGGCATCTCGACGATGACGGCCTACGCCGACTCCTGGCTCGCCGAACCGGAAGCCCTCCGCGAAGCCCGCGAGCGAGCTCAAGAGTCGGGCATCACCGCGGTTTCCCCGTCGGTTGCTGCCCTACTCACCTTCCTCGCCGCGAGCGTCCAGGCCCAGGCCGTCGTCGAAGTGGGGACGGGCACAGGGGTCTCGGGAGCGGCCCTACTCGCTGGGATGACTCCCGGAGGGATCTTGACCAGCATCGACACCGAGGCCGAGTACCAGCGCTACGCGCGCGAAGCTTTTTCCGCACTCGGTCACGAGGCATCACGCGCACGCTTGATCGCCGGACGCGCACTTGACGTACTGCCGCGGATGTCCGACGGCGCCTACGACCTGGTAGTGGTCGATGCCGACCGAAGCGAATATCCGGCGATCATGCATCAAGCCAAGCGCTTGCTGCGCATCGGTGGACTGATCGTGATGCTGGGTGTGGGAGTCGATGGCGTGCTAACCGATCCCGCGCGCCGCGACGCGGAGGCGAGTGCAGTTCGAGACACCGCCGATGAACTGCGAGGCGACGACGACTGGACGCCGGCACTGATGGTCGATGGCTCAGGGCTGCTGATGGCTTGCCTCACCCGCCGGGACTAGAGGCCAAGGCACCGGGTTCGAGGAGCCGGACTACGGAAGGGCTCCGGTCAGGGCCTCGCCGAGGTTCTTGACCTCCTCGGCGTTGAGTTCGACCACGAGCCGGCCACCGCCTTCGAGGGGCACCCTCATGACATAGCCCCGACCCTCCTTGGTCACCTCGAGCGGGCCATCACCCGTCCGTGGCTTCATCGCGGCCATATCCGTCCCCTTCCGTTCGTCTTCCCACAACTGCCCC
>CAZQRR010000240.1:0-2726 GCA_964595675.1 uncultured Rubrivirga sp.
GAACATCAGCTTCCCAAGCTGACAGCGCGGGTTCGATTCCCGTCACCCGCTCAGATGACGAAGGCCCCCCGGGTGAACGGGGGGCCTTCGTCGTCGGGCTAAATCCGACGCGCAACTACTTGGTCACCTTGATGGTGCGCGTAACGCTCATCGCAGTGAAGCCCGGCAGAGCTGGCGAGAACTCGCGCAGCGTAAATGTTCCGCTCTTCGCACCCGGCTTCAGCGTCGCCCTCACTTGTGCGTTGTCGCCGTTGTAGCGGAACTGCACCGACTTGAGCGACGACGAACGGTTGATCGCGCTCAACTGGGCCTCACGCCCTGCATTCGTGTCGAGGTTGGCTGTGTTGTTGAACGTCTTCCACGCGCCGCTCTTCACCTTGGGGCCGCCACCGGTCCAGGACGGGCCTGCCAGAGTCTGCTGCTGAACGGGCGGGGGTGTAGGAGCGTTGGCGGTGTTCTGCGTGACGCTCACCCAATCGCTCCAACCTTGAGCGTTGGCAGCGGAGACGCTGAAGGTGTAAGAGGAACCGGCCGTGAGCGTGCCCACGTTGGCGTTCGTGGCCTGGACGGTGATCTGACCACTCGTGGGGCCGGTCCACTTCACGATGTAACCGGAGATGGGTGATCCACCGCTGCTGCTCGGTGCATTCCAGTCGAGAGAGATCGCATTTGTCGAAACACCCGTGACCTTCAGGTTCTGCGGCTTAGATGGAACGGCCGTCGCGGGATTCGGTGCGATGGTGACGCGCTTGGACGCCTGGCCCACGATGTTGGTGCCACCTAGTAGTTGCTGCGATGCGGACGTCGTGACGGATAAGTTTCCGGCCGTCATCGGAGTCCAGTTCATGGTGGCCGTCCACGTTGCCACGGGAGTGAAGGATCCGTTACTCACCGGCGTGCACGTGCCAGCGACCGTGCCCAGATCGGTGCCATTGCTGATCTGGAAGGCGAAGCTGACCGCGCCTGGCTCGTCGTCGCAGTTGGTGTCGGCGTTGTTGGATACGTAGGTGGCAGTGAGCACCTGATTAACCCCCACCGTGCCATTCCCGGCAGACAGGGTTGTCGCTCCATCCTTCGCGGCCGCAGGGAAGGCGAAGCCCAATGATGTGGCTACCAAGCCCACTCCCACAATCGCGGCCGTTCCGGCCATCCTTCTACGCATACTGTGTCCCTTCAATCAGCGGCGACGAGATCACGATGGTGCAACGGGTGCCCCACACGCTCGTGCTGTCCGTTCATGCATTCGATAACCCACACACCCTAGACGCTCTGTCTAACTGTCCGGCGATCGTTGCGAGCTTCCGCAAGCCGACGGGTGCTGCTGGTCACCGTGCAGGGCGCGACAACCACGCCTTTCTGAGCATCTGAACAGCAACGACGATCATCACGATTGCGAAAGCCGTTCTAACGGCTGAGCCACTGATCGAGACGGCTACGGCAGCGCCGAGCGCACCACCGGGGATCGAGGCGATTCCGAAACGCAATCCGGTCGACCAGTCAGTGGCACCCGTATGCGATTGACGCCAAGCGCCCAATAGTGCGATCGGCGCCATGACGGCGAGTGATGTGCCGGCAGCAAGTTGCTGCGAGAAACCGAAGAAGGTCACGAGGATCGGGATCAGGACGATCCCTCCACCGATACCGAACAGTGCGGAGAGCACCCCCATCGCGATTCCACTGACAACGTATCCGAATGCAGTGAGCACTGCGATCGTCGGTAGTTCGGTCGGTGCAAGTGATTGGGCGGGCCACAGTAATCGTCCGGCCACGACGAGCAGAAGCACTCCGAATCCAAGTTGGAGGCGAAAGTCGGACGTGCGGCGGACCACACTGCTGCCCAATAAGGATCCGATCAAACCTCCGATCAAGATGAAAGCCGCTGGAATCCAAGCTACGAATCCGGTGGCTGCGTAGGTAATGAATCCTGCAGTTGCAGCGAACATCACCATGACAAGGCTGGTCGCTTGCGCATTCTTCTGCTGCATATGAAAAAGGAGAACGAGTACAGGAACCAGAACGATTCCGCCGCCCACACCGAAGGCGCCCGAGAATGCACCGACACCGAAGCCGATCAGCAGGTCGCGCGCCACGGGGAAAGTCTCCTCACAAGCAGAAGGGGCACCCCGCAGGGTGCCCCTTCGAACTCTCGATTCGTGTCAACTAGCCAAGGCGCGTTCGGCGGTCTTCAGTTTGATGTAGGCGGAGGATGAAGAGTTCCACATCAGCCACAGGATGACCACTTCGACGACGATCGTCACGATTGCGGTGAGCCACTGGCCACTGAAGAGCGTTCCGATTCCGCCCAGGAGACTCAAGATCGCGAAGACGGAGATAAGGATGCGCGCCCAGTTGTGGCCACGCGCGAGCGACATCGCAACGATTACACGGATCACGGCGATTCCGGCAACGACCAGGCCGGCAACGAACACGCCGCCGGTTATCGCTCCCGCGGAGATCTCCGTTACCCCCTCGCTGGTCAGCGCATTGTTGATCTCATCGCGAACCCCACTGTTGAGCGTTGCGAGGGCTCCGAGGATGAGGCCAACGGCAGCAATGATGCTGATGACCGCCGCGATCCACTGCAGGATGACGGCGAGGGTCAAGGTGATGGGTCTACTCATGAGACCTGAAGGTAGCCAAGTCGAAGCCCGATTGTCTCGAACCCGCCCACGATTGCAGATGAAAACCTGATCTATTGGGGCAATTTTCGGAAAACGGGCCGCGGA
>CAZQRR010000241.1:0-2673 GCA_964595675.1 uncultured Rubrivirga sp.
TCGGTTGCCACGCCTGCACGGTCGCTTGCAAGACAGAGCACGACATCCCGGTCGGCCAGTTTCGCACCTGGGTTAAGTACGTAGATAAGGGTGAGTACCCCACCACCACACGTGAGATGGGCGTCATGCGGTGCAACCACTGCACCAACGCGCCTTGTGTGAAGGGGTGTCCCACCAATGCACTGTTCATCCGTGAGGATGGAATCGTCGACTTCGATAACGAACTGTGCATCGGATGCAAGATGTGTATGCAGGCTTGTCCATACGACGCCATCTACATCGACAAAAACACCAACACCGCGGCTAAGTGCAATTTCTGCGCCCACCGCATCGATCAAGGGCTCGAACCCGCCTGTGTCCAGGTTTGCCCCACCGAATCGATCTGGATGGGCGACATCGACGACCCCACCAGTGGCATCAGCAAGTTCTTGAGCATCGAGCCGATCAACGTCCGCACACCCGAGCAGGGCACGAGGCCGAACGTCTATTACGTGGGTGCTGACCAGACGGTCCTCGATCCGCTGGCAGCTCCGGTCGATGGCTCGTATCTGTGGGCCAACGCCGATCCACTGCGATTGGAAACGGCTGCGGAACTTCCCGGCGATCCGCTGACCAACGCGAGGTTGACCCTCAACACCGCCCACCCGCGTCCGTGGGGTTGGAAAGTCTGGACTTACCTGTGGACCAAGTCCATCGCGGCAGGCACCCTCGCCCTCGCGGGCTTGATGGTGCTCATGCTCGGCGATACCAGTGCGCTGGTGAGCACGGTGGCACCTTTCCTGACCGAGGCGTTCCTATTCCTCACGGCTGTCCTTCTGATCTGGGACCTCAAGCAGCCCAAGCGCTTCTTGTTCTTGCTCGATCCGCGCAAGATCAACCGCACGTCCTGGCTGGCGATCGGTGGCATCTTCCTGGGCATCGGTGCGGCTTTGGGCGGTGTGTGGTTCCTCATCGGAGCAGCAGACCTGCTCGGCATCGCCGACTACACCAGTTGGCTGAGCATCCTCGCGTGGCCTGCGATACCCGCGGGTGCGATGGTCGCCGGCTACACGGCCTTCTTGTTCGGTCAGGCCGAAGGTCGAGATCTCTGGCAATCGCCTGTGCTCTTTTGGCACCTGCTCGCGCAAGCTGCCATGGTCGGTGCGGGAGCACTCCTGGTGGTCGGTGCGGTCATCGGCACCGATGCAGCAACCATGCAGTGGCTCGCCTGGGCGTTGATCGCGGGCGTTGTGGCTCACCTACTCATAACCGCGGTGGAATTCGGTGGCAATCACTCCACCCGAAATGCCGAGATCGCGGCCCATGCGATCACGCACGGGCGCTACCGCCTGCAGTTCTGGGGCGGCTCGATCTTCCTCACCGTCGTCGGCGGCCTCTTCGCATTGCCGACTGCCCTCGGAGGGGAGATCATCCTGGCGGTGCTCGCCGGCTTGATCGTTCAGCCCGCCCTGGTCCTCCACGAGCGGGTGTTCGTGATGGCCGCCCAAGATCCGCCGCTTTCCTGACCACGCTTCAAGTGCGCAACGAGAGGTAGACATGACGCCACGCGATCCGGAGACCATGCATCGACCTGCAGCTTCGCCGGTTGGTCCGGACAGCCCCGAGCACCACGGGCTCCGAATTCGGGAGACGGTCTCCAACTACCCTCCCGTGGACCAGTGGGACGACGTCGTCATGTACGACGCCAAGGCCCACCCGCGTAAGGTCGAAAAGCACTACATGCTGGTTCCCACCACGTGCTTCAACTGTGAGTCCGCGTGCGGCCTGCTTGCCTTCGTCGACAAGGAGACGAAGGAAGTCGTCAAGATCGAAGGCAACCCCGCGCACCCGGGATCGCGCGGTCGCAACTGCGCCAAGGGTCCGGCCACCATCAACCAGACGAGTGATCCCGAGCGGATCCTCTACCCGATGAAACGGACCGGTAAGCGCGGCGACGCGCAATTCGCCCGCGTCTCGTGGGACGACGTCCTCGACGACATCGCCGGTCGAATCCGCAAAGCGATCCAGGAGGATCGCCGCAACGAGGTCATGTACCACGTCGGCCGCCACGGCGAAGACGGCTTCATCGAACGCGTGCTCCTCACCTGGGGAGTCGATGGGAACAACACCCACACGAACATCTGCTCCGCCGGTGCGCGCTTCGGCTACACCATGTGGGGCGGTTACGACCGTCCGTCGCCGGATCATCAGAACGCCAACGTGATCCTGCTCATCTCAGCGCACTTGGAATCAGGTCACTACTTCAATCCGCACGCGCAGCGCATCATGGACGCCAAGGTTCGAGGCAACGCCAAGCTCGTCGTGATGGACCCGCGACTGTCGAACACCGCATCGCATGCCGATGAGTGGGTTTCGGCATGGCCCGGCACCGAAGCCGCACTGCTCCTGGCTACGGCGTCGTACTTGATGCGCACCGATCAGGTTGACTGGGATTACGTGCAGCGCTGGGTGAACTGGTCTACCTACATGACCGAACTCCACCCCGATCAGCCCTCGAACGATTTTGAAGGCTTCAAGCGGGCTCTGACCGAGGACTACTCGCAGTACACCTTCGAGTTCGCCGCACAGGAGTGCCGAATCCCGATCGAACAGGCCGAGCGTTTCGCCAAGATCGTCGCTACCGCGAACGGCAAATTGGCCGCGCACACCTGGCGCGCGGCGTCGGCTGGCAAC
>CAZQRR010000242.1:0-2672 GCA_964595675.1 uncultured Rubrivirga sp.
AGCGCCTGACGGTCGAGGACGAGAAGGCCTTCGAGGAACTGTGGAAGCGCATGGGGCTGAGCGTCGATTGGAATCAGACGTACCAGACCATCGACCGCAATGCGCAGCGCACGAGCCAACTGGCGTTCTTGCGCAACCTCGCGCGCGGTGAGGCCTACCAGTCCGAAGCACCCACGTTGTGGGACGTCACTTTCCGCACGGCGGTTGCGCAAGCCGAACTCGAGGACCGCGAACGCGATGGTGCCTACCACCGCATCGGCTTCCCGAAAACCAGCCAAGATGACACCGACCGAGTTTTCATCGAGACCACGCGACCGGAACTCCTTGCCGCCTGCGTGGCCCTCGTTGCTCACCCGGACGACGAGCGCTACAAGCCACTGTTCGGCAGCACGGTTCGTACGCCCGCCTTCGACGTCGAGGTGCCCGTGGTCGCACATGCACTCGCCGATCCGGAGAAGGGTTCGGGTATCGCGATGATCTGCACCTTCGGTGATCTCACCGACGTGACCTGGTGGCGCGAACTGCAACTTCCCACGCGCCCGATCATCGGCTGGGACGGTCGGATCCGCGGTGAGGTACCCGAGTGGATCACCAGCGACCGAGGTCGGGAGTTCTACGAGCGAATCGTGGGTACCACCGCACACACCGCCAAGGAGCGCATGGTCGAGATCCTGACCGAGACCGGTCACCTCGAAGGTGAACCCAAGCCGATCAAGCACCCGGTCAAGTTCTTCGAGAAGGGCGACAAGCCGCTCGAGATCGTAACGACGCGCCAGTGGTACATCACCAACGGTGGACGCGATCCGAAGCTTCGCGAGGCGCTCCTGGCGCGGGGAAATGAACTCGTCTGGCACCCCGAGCACATGAAGGTCCGTTACGAGAACTGGGTCGAGGGCCTCAACGGCGATTGGCTGATCTCGCGCCAACGTTTCTTCGGTGTACCCATCCCGATCTGGTACCCGCTCGACTCCGACGGTAACCCCGACTACAACGCGCCCATCGTTCCGGCCGAGGAACAGTTGCCGATCGACCCGTCCAGCGACGCACCCGACGGATTCAGCGAAGACCAACGCGGTAAGCCAGGTGGCTTCATCGGTGATCCTGACGTGATGGACACCTGGGCCACCAGTTCGCTCAGCCCGCAGATCGCCGGCGGTTGGGAACGCGATCCGGATCTGTGGTCACGAGTGTTCCCGATGGATGTCCGTCCGCAAGCCCACGAGATCATCCGTACCTGGCTCTTTTCCTCGGTGGTGCGAGCGCACCTTGAGGACGGCTGCCTGCCGTGGAGCGATGCAGCGATCTCCGGATGGATCCTCGACCCCGACCGCAAGAAGATGAGCAAGTCCAAGGGCAACGTGGTGACGCCCATGGGCCTACTCGACGAGTACTCCTCCGATGCCGTTCGCTACTGGGCCGCATCCGGTCGCCCCGGCACCGATACCGCGTTCGACGTCGGTCAGATGAAGATCGGCCGCCGGCTGGCGATCAAGATCCTCAACGCCAGCAAGTTCGTGCTGTCCATGGGCGTGGTGACCGACACCTCCGCGATCACCCAACCGTTGGATCTGTCGATGCTCGGTGCACTACGCGAGGTGGTCGGTCAAGCAACCAAGTCATTCGAGAACTACAACTACGCCCGTGCACTGGAACTGGCCGAGACTTTCTTCTGGACGTTCACCGACGACTACGTCGAATTGGTCAAGGAGCGCGCCTACGGCGGTCAGGGCGAGGACGCGGCGAACAGCGCGCGGGCTGCATTAGTGCTCGCGCTGTCTATCCAACTACGCCTGTTCGCGCCGTTCCTGCCCTTCACCACCGAGGAGGTGTGGTCGTGGATGCACGATGACGATTCCTCGATCCACCGTTCCCCGTGGCCTGCTTTGGATGAACTGGCCGTTGCCGATGGACACGACGGTCGGGTACTCGAGCGCACCGGTGCCGCGCTGAGCGGCGTGCGCAAGGCCAAGTCCGATGCGAAGGCGTCGATGAAGGCCGAGATCTCGGAAGCGACCGTCGAGGGAACGCCATCGGACATCGAAGCGATCTCCCAGGCACGCGCCGACCTGGCCGCCACGGGCTCGATCGCCGAGCTGATCTTGGTACCGGCCTCGGATGACGCACCGCTGACGGTGAACGCCATCCTCGCCTAACCCGCGAACTGCCAACTTTCAGCGCGCGAACTGCCAAATTCGAATGCGCGAATTGCCAACGCTGGCAATTCGCGCGGAGAAATTTGGCAGTTCCACTGTGGAAAGTTGGCAGTTCGCGAGGGTGGTTAGGCGGTCTTCTCGCGGCGCGACGGCGTCTCCCGCACTGCGTCGATCTCGCGCGGCACGATCGTCGGGTTGACGTTGTCGCGCACCACTTCGCCGGTGATGACTACCTTGGCGACGTCCTCGCGGCTCGGGACGTCGTACATGACGTGCAGCAGCACTTCCTCGAGGATCGCACGCAGGCCACGGGCACCGGTGCCACGCAGCAGCGCGAGATCGGCGATCTGGTCGAGCGCATCCTGATCGAACTCGAGCTCCACGCCGTCGATCTCGAACAGCCGCTGATACTGCTTGACCAGGGCGTTCTTGGGCTCGGTGAGCACCTGGACGAGCGCCTCACGGTCGAGCTGCGTTACGGATGTGAACACCGGCAGGCGCCCGATGAACTCCGGGATC
>CAZQRR010000243.1:0-2650 GCA_964595675.1 uncultured Rubrivirga sp.
TTCGGCTACCACGGGGTATTGGAATCTGAGCGACTCAACGGCCAGGAATTCAGCGTGGACATCGTCCTCGGTGTTTCGCTGCACGATCTTCGGGACGATCTGGCGCGGACCATCGACTACTCGGTTGTCGCTGAGCGTGCACATGCGGTGATCGTCGGCGAGCCGTACCGACTCATCGAGACAGTGGCCGAGCAAATCATCGACTCCTGTGCGGATATCGGCTCCCTGGATTTCATCGAAGTGGCTGTTCACAAACCCTCGGCACCGATTGCCGTTCCCTTCGACGACGTCGTGGTTCGAATCCGTCGGGAATTCCGGTAGCGCGTGCGTTACGTGATTGCCGTCGGAGCCAACCTCGGTGAGGCCGAGCAGGTCGTCAACTACGCCCTCGGTGAAGTCGCCGGACGCATCGGCGGTCTTCTCGTGGACCGCTCATCGCTGTATCGCACGGCACCGGTCGGCGGTCCCGATCAGCCTGACTTCATCAACGCCGTGGCAATCGTGGAATCGGATTCCTCGCCCGAAGCGGTACTTGATGCGCTTCAGACGATGGAGAACGAGTCCGGCAGGGTGCGCGAAATCCGATGGGGTCCGCGGACATTGGACCTCGATGTGATCATCGCTGGAGCAGAAGTACGCGATGATCCGCAGTTGACCATTCCCCATCCTCGTGCACACGAGCGGGCGTTCGTCCTGATTCCTTGGTTGGAGATCGATCCGCTCGCCGAGATCCCGGGGCACGGGCGTGTGCAGGATCTGGTAGCTCACGGATTCCCCGATCAGGCCATCGCGGTGGTGCCGTCATGAAGCCGAGTAGTCCCTCCCTCGTCGCCACTTTGGTCGTGGTCGGCGCAGCACTCGGCTGGGCGTTGTCCGTCGTAGTCGATGGCTGGACTGGGAGGTCGCTGCCGGTGCCGGTACTCGCAGGTTCGGCCCTCTGGTTGCTGGGAATCGCGTTGATCGTGTGGGGTTGGGTTATCCACCCACGACTGCGCGCCAACGTGGATCCCCGAGGCAACCCAGGTGTGTCTCCGCTGCCGGTGCTGGTTGCAGCCCGGGTGGCTGCGATAGCCATGGCCGCTACCCGGATGGGTGCGCTCATCGCCGGGTTGTACGCAGGTGTGGCCATTGCCACCGTCGCATCGGGAATCTCCACACCCGCGGCGCAGCAGACCCTGTGGTCCACGCTCTTGGCATGCAGTGGTGCAGCCGTGGTCGCGGGTGCGGGTTTGCGCCTCGAGCGTTGGTGTTTGCTGCCACATGGCAACGACCACGATGACCGGTGACCTAAGGTCTGGGGTTATGAGCGAATCGCCTGCCTTGGAAGATCTGCCCTTCGACGAATTGCGTCATCGTGCCTTCCATCTCGCCGAACATCGCGTGGACGTGGGCTTCTTCACCGAACTCTTCGGTCACATGCCTGGCATGGTGGCGATCGAAGGGGAGCAGGGCGATTTGGGCGCGATCGGAGGCACCTTCATCGAGACCGTGCGGGCCGTGCGGGAGATGTTCGGATCGGGGGAATTGGATCCGAATACCGAAGCTCTCCTGCGGGCCCGGTTCGCCACCTACATCCGCGAACACGAGAAATAGGGGCTCTATCTGTCGGCATCGCCGGTCACGAAGAAGAACGATCCGACCGCAACCGACAGCGTTTCGATAGGCGTCCCAACGAGTGCATCCTGCATCGCCTGCAGGTGCGCGAAACTGGGCGTCCGAGCTTTCAGCCGGACGGGCATGGTCGCGCCGTCGGAGACCAAAAGCCACCCGGCGATACCCAGTGGATTCTGGGTTCGAACGTGCACCATTCCCTCTGGCGCGCGCAAGGTCTTGGGTAGCGTCACGGCGATCGGTGCACTCGACAGTTCTCGCAGTTCAGCCACGCACTGGCGGATGATGTGAGCGCTGATCGGAACCTGATCGATCAAGGACAGGTGGCGGGCTAGTGCATCACCACCGGAGTGCACCGCGCTGCTCCAGTCCACCTCCACTTGGGAGTAATGCAAATAGGGGTCGTCTCTGCGTAGATCCCAATCGATGCCGCTTGCTTGACCGACTGCTCCCGAGCAGGCGAAGTCTCTAGCTGCCTGATGGCTGAGGGCCGCGAGCCCCTGCAGTTCGCTTCGCGACTCGAAGTGCAGACGCCATCGGTCAGCCGCGTCCTGCGCCACATTGCACAGATCGAGGATCTCGACGAGCGCACCCTCGGGGATCGCATGCTCCAGGCCGCCGATGCGGTTGATCATCGGATGCACGCGCCCACCGGTAGCGCGCTCCTGCCATGCGGCCCAGCGTTCGCGCAGTTCCAGCGCCTCGGGTGCTCCTGCCGCAGCGACGAATAGTGCGACTGCGCCTATCCGACCTGCTTCGGCCAGCAGCATGCGCGACCAGGTGGTGCGGTCTGGGGGTGTGATGCCGGTTGCCTGTTCGACGGCGAGGGCCACACCGATCTCCGAGGAGACCGCGGAAAGCCAGTCATGGCGGTTGGCGAGCATCATGATCTGGCGGTAGTCGCGGGCCTCGAACAGTTTCTCGGTGCTGCGGTGCATGAGGCCGATGCGGGCCTCGCATGATCCGACCGCCCCATCCTCGATGCGGATTTCGAGTTGTAGGCCACCGTGGGCACTGGGATGGAAGTCGCCGAGATCGA
>CAZQRR010000244.1:0-2649 GCA_964595675.1 uncultured Rubrivirga sp.
CCGACACAAGGTTTAGGAAACCTCTGCTCTATCCCCTGAGCTACGGGGCCGGGGCGCGTGTACCTATCCATTTTCGTGTGCGTTTGCATGACCTGCGCCGTGACCGGTTTCGGAGTCTATCGGGGTGTGGGGAGGCCGAATTCCCGGGTGCCGGGGTGACTTCGCGCCCCGAATACGACGTTTCGCGGTCGCTGATGCGCGGAATAGCGCTAGATGGTCGCCGTTTCCTTGGTCCGCCGGTGCAGTCTCGCGCCACCCTCGTCGAGGGATCGGAGCTACCATTGATAAAAGATGTGGAGCAGGGCCCGGCGTGAAGAGGAGACCGACGATCAGCACCTCTGATAACCGGCCTCGCGAGAGGCGGCGCGCCTTCATCGCTGCCGTTGTTGCTGTCTCGTTCGTCACTGCTGCCTGCAGTGGCGGCACAGATGGCGCGACGAAATCACCGGATCCGGTTACGAGTACTGCCGCCCAGTCGGGGGCGCCCCCGGAGCCCTCTACTGACGCCGTGACCATTGGTTGCGCCTCCGTGCCGCGCGGTATGACGGAGTTTGTGCTCGATGCTGGTGGAGCCGAGCATGATGTGCGGATCTACATGCCCTCGGCCATCTCCGAGGAAAGCCAACTTCCCCTCGTCATGAACTTCCACGGCCTGGGGTCGAACGGTGACCAGCAAGCGGCATTCACCGGGTATGAGGTGTTAGCTGAACAGGAGGGTTTCATCGTCGTCCACCCAACGGGGGTTCCTTCGAGCACCGACGATCAGCGGCGTAACTCTTGGGAGACCCTCTCCATGGACGACCAGGGCAAGGATGACTTCGTGTTCGTCCACGAACTGCTCGACCTGCTCATCGAGGATTACTGCGTGGACGCGAGCCGGGTGTACGCCACTGGAATGTCGGGCGGAGGCCTGTTCACGAGTCAACTCGTATGCGCGATGTCTGATCGCATCGCGGCTGCTGTTTCTGTTGCGGCGCTTCACTTCTCCGAATCATGCAAGCCGGATGCGGGGGTGCCGTTCATGGCTATTCACGGAACGGACGACCCGACAGTTCCTTTCGACGGCGACTTCACCGGCACGAGGTTCGAAGGAGAGTCGTTCGCTGAGCTGCTGTTCTCCACCCCGATCCCTGACCAATTCGCGCAGTTCGCGGCGGTGATGGGCTGTGAGCCCAAGGGTGAGCGCGCCAAGACATCGACCGACATCGTCACCACGACGTACACCGGGTGTGACGATGGCGTGCCGCTGGTGTTCCACAAGATCGTCGGGGGTGGTCACGCGTGGCCGAGTTCGCCACTGACCCAACCAGGCTCACCTCTGGCCGACCAGTTGCGCCAACTGCAGGGGTACAGCACTTTCGACATCGACGCGACAGGTGATGGCTGGGCATTCTTCGAACAGCACGCCCGAGCGGGGTAGATGGCGGGACAGCTGCAGGACGCGCTCGTTGAACCCGTCCCGAATGTCACGGCCAAGGCTGCTCCTACGTGTCGCCTGCCAGGCCGGAAGTCGTCCATCTGCTGCCGGGCCAGACGAGCCGAAGCCCGACTCGCAAATTCAATCTAATCGACTCAGCACTTGACAGGGCTGCCCGTTGCGCGGTGAATCCTCGGAAACCGACACGCAGTTCCCGAGAGCGCCACTGAGGCGACTCGGCCGTTCAGGTATTGATCCACGTCAGAGGGTCAGGTCAACGCGCCCATGGCCAGGAGGCGCGAAGTCACCTGCAAGGAATCGTGCTGGGCCGACTGGGTGCCCGACACCTTGCTCCGAATCGAGGGAGATGGCTCGAAACTCCGGTTCCGGCGGCGTGATTTGGGCCCGCCTTCGGTGTGGGGGCATGACTGTTGGCCGCTGACCTCGTAGCGGGCGGCCTGGGGGCAGGAGCGGGATTGTGGTTGTGGGCTCCCCAGACGGTGGCGCGTGGGGTTGACCTTCGATCCCGAACGCAACACCTGAAGCGCCCGGCACTGTCACATCAGTGACGCAGGGTCGTTCGAAGCAGCTGCCCTGGCACAGTGAGCACGTGCGGGCCTCGCGAGTGATCTACGTCGAGAACGATCCGGCCCTGCGCGGGCTGATGACGGGGTTGCTGTCGGCGCGCCCAGAGATCGAACTCGTCCTCGCCACCGGTTCGGCCGATGAGGCCCTCGACTTCCCCGGAGTGGACAGCGCCGACGTCGCACTCCTCGACGTGGCGCTGGGCCCAGATTCGATGGATGGCATCGCCCTGGGCTGCGCCCTGCGCGAACGCAACCCTGAGATCGGGATCGTGCTGCATTCCCAGCATCCGTTGCCCAATCTGCCCAGTCGGGTGCCAGCCTCGCTCGACTGGGGTTGGTCGACCCTGCACAAGCACGCCCACCTTGATGTCGGCCGGCTTGTGCAGGTGCTACGCGATACCGCCGCCGGGCACGTGCACCGCGATGCTGCCCAAGTGCAGGAGAGCACCGATGATCCGGTGGCACGCCTATCGACCCGTCAGCGGCAGGCGATGGCATTAGTCGCGGCCGGCTGGGATAACCGCGCCATCGCCGACAAACTCGACATCAGCCCTGATGCCCTGCGCCAGGATCTCTCGCGCGCCTACCGGATCCTCGTGCCGGATCTGCCCGAGGGGAGGGATCTGCGAACGACCGCGGTGCTGG
>CAZQRR010000245.1:0-2602 GCA_964595675.1 uncultured Rubrivirga sp.
ACTTCCTCGTGGTTGAGCGGTTCACCGGTCATGCCTGCTGCTGCGTTGGTGACCAGGGAGATGCCGAGGATTTCCATACCCAAGCTGCGCGCCACGATCGCTTCGAGCGCGGTGCTCATGCCGACGAGGGTTCCGCCGATCGCCTTCACCATGCCTATCTCTGCCGGGGTCTCGTACATAGGTCCGCGGAACTGGCAGTAGACACCTTCGGGCAGGCTCGGCTCGATCTCCTTGCACATCTCGCGCAACCGCTCGCTGTAGAGGTTCGTGAGGTCCACGAAGTGCGCGCCATGCAACGGGCTGGTGCCAGTCAGGTTGATGTGGTCCTTGATGAGCACCGGCGTGCCCGGTGACCACGCGGGGTCCAGACCGCCGCAGCCGTTCGTGAGGATGATCGTCTGGCAGCCCGCGAAGTGCGCGGTGCGCACCGCATGGGTGACGGCGTCCACGCCTCGTTCTTCGTATAGGTGCGTACGGCCGAGGAACGCAAGGACCCGGGTGCCGTCGGCGTCGATGCTGCGGAAGCGTCCGGCGTGACCTTCCACGGCTGGGGGAGCAAAACCCGGGAGATCGGTGACGGGAAACTCTGCCGTCGTCTCTCCGAGCAGTTCCGCGGCCGGAACCCAACCCGAGCCGAGAACCACGGCAACGTCGTGGTGCTGGATATCCGTGATGGCGCGGAGGGTGGCTGCGGCTTGCTGTGCTGCTTGATTCGCGGCCTGGGTGGTCTGATTCGTCACCGGGGAAACCTACTCTGCTGTGTGCAGACGGCGGGCGGCTTCCGCGATGGAGCCCGACAGGCTCGGATAGACGGTGAAGGCCTGGGCGAGTTGATCGACGGTGAGCCGGTTGTCCACGGCGAGGGTGATCGAGTGAATGAGTTCGCTCGCATTGGGGGCGACGATCACACCGCCAGCAACGATGTGTGATCCCTTGCGAGCGAAGAGTTTGACGAAACCGTCTCGGTGGCCGTGCATCTTCGCTCGAGCATTCGTCTTGAGCGGCAACATGATGTGTTCGCCGCGGAACTCGCCTTGCTCGAGGTCTCGTTCTTGCAAGCCCACGGTGGCGATCTCCGGTTCGGTGAAGATCGTGCTGGAGACGGACGTTGCATCCAGGGGGCTCACGGCGTCGCCGAGTGCGTGATACATCGCGATACGTCCTTGCATCGCGGCAACCGAAGCGAGCATGTTCACACCCGTGCAATCGCCCGCTGCGTAGATGTGCCTCGCGCTAGTGCGCGAGACGCGGTCCACGGTGATGAATCCGCGATCGTCGGTGGTGACACCAGCTTCAGCGAGGCCGAGATCCTCGGTGTTCGGCAGCGAGCCGACCGCCATGAGGACGTGGCTGCCCTCGACGGTGGATCCGTCGCTGAGAGTGACGGTCACGTTTGAGTCTTTGCGTTCGACTTTCAGTGCGCGGGTCTTTGCCTTGACGTGCAGACCGCGGCGTTCGAATACCTCCTCGAGAACGCGCGCCGCATCACGGTCCTGCCCGGGAAGTACCTGATCACGGGAAGACACGAGGGTCACCGTGCTGCCGAGGGCGTGGAAGGCGCTGGCGAACTCCGCTCCGGTCACGCCTGAGCCGACCACGATCAGGTGATCGGGGAGTTCGGTGAGGTCGTAGACCTGTTCCCAGGTGAGGATGCGTTCACCATCGGGCATGGCTTCGGGAAGCACTCGGGGGCGGGCACCAGTGGCGATCAGGATGAAATCGGCGGGGATCGTTTGATCGCCCGCTTCGTCGTCGCTATTCGTTGTAACCGTGACGGCGTCGTCGTTTTCCAACCGACCCCGGCCATGGACGATGTGCACGCCTGCAGCCTCGAGTGACCCCCGGATGCCGTTGCTTTGCGCGGCGGCGAGTTCCATGACGCGGGTGTTGACCGTCGCGAGATCGACGCTGAAATCGGCCTTGTCCGCAGGGTGGCCGTTGATGCGCACGCCGAGGTAACCGGAAGCCGCGGCTTCATCGATCGCCTCCGCGGTCGCGATGAGGGTCTTGCTGGGAACGCAATCGGTGAGAACCGCCGAGCCACCTATCTCACCGGAACTGACCAGCGTGACATCCGCACCGAGCTGTCGGGCGACGAGTGCGCCTTCGTAACCGCCGGGACCATCGCCGATGATCACGACCGTGGGGCTTGCGGACACGAGCCCATTGTGTCGCGGGCCTTCTCAGCGAGGCCTTCGGTCCCTACCCTGGAGGCCATGGCTTTCTATGCCGCGTACGGGGTGAACCTGGATCCCCACCGCATGGCCGAACGTGCCCCGGCCTCGCCGATGCACGGAACCGGGTGGCTACGGGGGTGGCGGTTGACCTTCGCAGGGGAGGAACTCGGCTTCGGGGGCGCGCTGCCTACCGTGGTCGAGGACGCCGGATCCGAAGTATTCGTGGCGGTCTATGACGTCACCGAACTCGACGAGAAGCGCCTGGACATGTGGGAGGACGTAGAGATCGGGTACTGGCGCAAGGTGCGGGTGCGGGTGGACGCCATGGACGGGCAGGTGCTCGCCTGGCTGTATGCGCTGGATGCGTACGAAGGTGGCCTGCCATCGGCTGAGCACGTCTTTTCCATTGCAGACGCAGCCCTTGC
>CAZQRR010000246.1:0-2588 GCA_964595675.1 uncultured Rubrivirga sp.
CTGGGTGCGCAGCACAATTCCCTCGTCGCGGTACAACGGCACGGTACATTCTCACCGGCTGGCAGCGATGCGCGTTGTGGGCGCGCCCGAGAGGCCTCGATGGGGCCTTGGATGGAGGCTTCAGATGGCTGAGGACCCGAGCCCGCCTGACGTGCGGGCGGGGGATTCGCCCTCGCCGGAGCCTCGCCGATCGGTGCAGATGGTGGCCTTGGATCCACGGTTCCTGCGCCGGACCATCGTGATCATCCTGGTCGCGGTCTTGCTCTTCCAACTGTTCGAGTGGACCGCGATGCGGTTGGCCGGATTCTTGTTCAACATCCTGCTCGCCTGGCTGCTGGCGATCTCCTTCGATCCGCTGGTGACGGGGCTTGCGCGCCGGGGTATGCCGCGTGCACTGGCGACCACGATCGTGGCCCTTGGCGTCATCGCCGCGGTCGCACTGTTCTTGTTCCTCTTCGGAGGTGCACTCGCCAATCAGGCCGCGGCGCTGGTGTTGAGTTTCCCGTTCCTGGTGCTGGACATGGTCGAGTGGTTGAACGGAACCTTCGATGCCGGTATCAACCCTGCGGACATCACCGCCAACCTGAGCCTGACCACCCAGCAGCTTGCAGACATCGCTGGATCCCTCGCCGGCGGCATCATCGGTGTAGTCGCAAGCGTTTTCGGAGTCTTGTTCTCCTTCGTGACGATCCTGGTCTTCAGCTTCTACTTCTCCGCAGCTTCCCCGTCGATCAAGCGATTCATCGCCTCGTGGTTGCCACCGGAGCGCCAACTCGTGTTCATCGAGGTGTGGGACATATCCGTGCGCAAGGCCGGCGGGTTCGTGATCTCCCGGCTGGCGCTGGCCGTGATCTCCTCGGCAGCGCACGCGTTCTTCTTCTGGATCATCGACGTGCCGTACTGGCTGCCGATGGGCATCTTCGCCGGCTTCGTGAGTCAGTTCATCCCCACCGTGGGTACGTACATCGGCATCATCGTGCCCGCGTTGTTCGCAGCGTTCAACGATCCGTGGGACGTGCTGTGGATCGTGATCTTCGCGACGATCTACCAGCAGATCGAGAACTACATCTTCACCCCGCGGGTGTCCACCGCCACCATGGATATCAACTCCGGCGTGGCCTTGGCTGCGGTGTTCGTCGGCGCCGCACTGTTCGGTCCGATCGGAGCGATCATCGGCATCCCACTGGTTGCCATCATCATCGCCGTCATCGAAACGTATGGCCGTCGCTACGAACTGCACCCCGACCTCGACGAGAGGTTCTAGTGCCCCTCGCGCAGTTGAATCTGGCTTTGGCGAAATACCCGCTCTCCTCTTCCGAAATGGAGGATTTCGTATCGCTGATCGCCGAGGTGAACGCAGCAGCCGAAGCTAGCGATGGATTCATCTGGCGGTTGCGGGACGACGGCGATGGTTCCTTGAGCATTCGGCTATCCGCCGAAGGCATGGATTCGGACGCCATGCTCGTCAACATGTCCGTTTGGCGGGACTTGGCCGCGCTCAGATCCTTCGTCATCGACGATCCCGGGCACCGCGCGGTCATGAAGCGTCGTGCCGAGTGGTTTCACCGGGCAATCGAACCGATGACCGTGTGCTGGTTCGTGGACGACGGCGAGATCCCCACCGTCGCCGATGCTCAGGCAAAGTTGCTGGAATTGCGCCAACTAGGGCCGAGCGAGCAGTTATTCGAGTATTCCCACCGCGATTCGCGCTAGCTAGCTTCTCCCTAGAGCTCGTCTACGGAACCGATTTAACCTGCAGGTCAGTGAAGCGTCCAAAACCTTGGTCAAAGGTGACGAGCGCGGCTTGGTAGTCAAGCGCCTCGGCCGCGATAAGCGCGTCGGGAACGTCGTTTCCGACAATTTCAAAATCGGCAACAAGATCCACGAAGCGTTGCCATGCGGAAGGGCTTGCCGAAACAACATAAGCCGAACTAGTGACGCGCTCGAGAAATTCCAGCGCATCCGAGCTCGAACTCGCGTCCGGGAAAGCCCTGGGGTTTGTGCACAGCCTCAAGAATGCAGAGCCAACCTCGACGGGAACGATTACAGGTTCATCGCCACTGAGCGCTTCAATCAACCACGAGTGAACCCGCTGGTGCTCAGGCGAACCAACCCGGAATGCGTGAACAAGGATGTTCGTGTCGAGGCACAGCATCCCTAACCGTCCAGCAGGTCACGAACCGCACGTGCGTCGTTGATGTCAATTCCCGGGTGGACCCAGCCAGTCTCCTTCGAAACTGGCAGTTCGATCGGTTTCTTCGCCTGCGCGTGCTCGATGAGCACTCGACGAAGCGCGTCCTCGACGACCGAAGTGACCGTTCGGCGGTTTTCGGCAGCCAGCACTTTCACCTGGGTGTAGAGCTCATCGTCCAAATCCAGCGTTGTTCTCATGCGCCCATGGTAGGCACGGATGCAGAAATATGTAAATCTGACTAGAAGCCGAGGCGGCGCAGCTGCTTCGGGTCCTTTTGCCAGTCCTTGGCGAGTTTGACGTGCAGGTCGAGGAAGACGGGGGTGCCAAGCAGGGCTTCGATGTGCGGGCGGGAGGTGGCCCCGATCTCCTTGAGGCGTGATCCCTTCTTCCCGAT
>CAZQRR010000247.1:0-2587 GCA_964595675.1 uncultured Rubrivirga sp.
TAGCAGCCAACAGCGAGTACCCGTTGACCTGCAGCACGTACGGCCCCGTCAGGACCTCGTCGGGGACGGTCAGTGTGATGGTGAAGCGCCCCTGGGATGAGGTCACGGCAAAGGCCTGGGCGACGAGGTCGCCAGGTGCCTGACTCTGTGACCTTCTTGACGCCGATCCACTGGGATCAGTGAAGAGGTAGGCAGACACATCCGAATTCAACGAATACACGCCGCCGGTGATCACGATGCGGCCACCCGGGGTCGTCCTGAGCACCATGCCCTCTCCCAGTGTGATGCGACGCTGGTTGGTATCGAACGCCGTGACCGTGAGAGAGAAGTTGGGCCCGGTCACGCTGAACTGGTCCCCGGTGGGATTCGTCCCCGGCGTGACAGCGATGGGTCGCCCGTCCTCCGTGCCGTCGGTTGCGCCCGGGGGGAAGGGGCCATCAGGGATGGGCTGCGGGCCGGGGGGCACCGGTGGTGCCGGGGGCAAAGGCTGCGGGCCCGGATCAGGAGTGGGCCCCGGAGCGACGCCCGGAGTGGTGTAGCTGATTGCAGTCGCACTGGACTGCCCGACCGCGTTCGAGGCCGTCACGCTGATGCCGTACGTCGTGCCAGTTGTCAGCCCTGTCACCGGGCAGGTCGCCGTCGCGGTGGTGTCGTCGAGGGCCACAGGTGAGCAGCCAGCCCCGCCCGACAAGGTGGCGGTATACCCGGTGATTGGTGAGCCACCATCATTCGGGCTATAGCCCCAGGACACCACAATCGATGTGTCGCTGACATACAGAGCGGTCACGTTGATCGGCGCCGTGGGAGCAGTAGGCAGGCTGATGGTGATCGGCGTGGCATTCGGCGCGTCGGGATCCGGTGGGGACACGCGGGGATTGGCCACGGTGACTACGACGATGAGGTACTCGTAGACGACACCGGGAGTGAGACCGGTGATGGTAGTGGTGGTCGTGGCAATGGCGGCGATGGTGACCTGCGGCGTGCTGGGCCACGCGGTGCCAGCCTCGCGATAGTAGATGTCGTAGGAAACAAAGGTGTCATCCCCAAGAGCCGTGGGCTGCGACCAGGTCAACGTGACGGTGGTGTCGTCGATCTGTTCACCCTGAGGTCCTCCAGGAGTGCCGGGGGCGCCGGGCGCCCCAACACACAGGGAGCACGTCTTGGGTGTGACGGCTGCGCTGGCGCTTGAGTAGGCGCCGACACCGACCGCGTTCACCGCAGCGATCTGCACCGTGTACTGCACACCGTTGGTCAACCCCGTGATGGTGCACGGCGAGGAGGTACAGGCATTCGATGTCACGTTGGTGCCGCTCACCGTGGGGACGGCCCGCACGGTGTAGCCGAGGATGGCTGACCCACCGTCGGTCGCTGGTGCAGTGAAGGCGATCGTCGCAGCGCCGCTGCCGGAGGACAGCGAGGTGATGCGCGGTGCCGCAGGCAGCCCGGCCGTCACGACGAATGACCTGGTGACCGTGTCGGCCGCAGCGAATGTCGACGTGCCAAGTTGATCCGCATCGATCGTACACGCACCGGCCGCGACAAGGTGGACGATCCCGCCGGTCGAGACCGTGCACACCGCAGGAGTGCTAGATGAGTAGGACACCGGCAGATCCGAAGAAGCCGTCGCAGCAAGGCGGAAGTCTGGAGTCCCCAGGCGCTTGTCCGCAGGTGCAGTAAAGGAGATCGACTGGTTGCGCAATCCAGCCGCTGCGTCCCCGGCGGTCGAGTACACCAGGAGCGTCTGCGCCACAGGGGTCGCTGCTGCGAATCGACCGTCGCCGGTCTGGGTCGCCTCGAGGACGCAGGTGCCGGCACCGGTGAAGGTCACCGTGACCGGTGACGTCCCCGTCGTGGCCGTGCAGACTGCCGGGGATCCCGACTGGATGCCTATGGTGACCGCGAGTCCTGATGTCGACTCGGCACTCACCACATAGGTGTCGTCATCAACCGGGGACGCGGGTGAGTTCGAAGTGAACCCAACCGTCTGATCGGTCAGCCCAGATGCCCCACCGAGCACCGTGATCGTCACCGCCGCCGACGTCACCGCGTTGTAGTCACTGTCGGCCGCTTTGGTGGCCGTGAAGTCACAAGTGCTACCCGTCCCGGTGAACGTCACCAGCCCGGTGTTGGCAACTACCGAGCAGATGCCACCCGGATCCGCTGATTCCGCGAAGGTCACCGCGCCCGTTCCCGAGCCACCGAGAGTCGACAGACGCACGGTCTGCCCTGCCGTAACGCTGGTGTCATCGGCAACGAGGGTGAGCGTGGCCTGGTTGGCCTTTGTGACGGTGAAGGTCTCCGAGTCATCCGCGGCAGGCTCATAATCGGCGTTACCGCCCTGGGAAGCGAGGATCGTGCACGACCCTGCCCCGATGATGCTCACCGAGCCGCCCGTCGTGTCGTCGACCACCGCCTGATTCCCGGCCACAGAGCACACGCTCGGAGTCGTGGTGGAAAACGTCGCTCGCAGACCCGACGACGTGGTGGCACTAATCACAAACGGCACGTCTCCGAGTGTCTTAGACCCGATCGGGTTGAGCGTCACCGTCTGTGCGCCTCGGAACATCCGCACCGTGTCGTCAATGGA
>CAZQRR010000248.1:0-2585 GCA_964595675.1 uncultured Rubrivirga sp.
GACCCTTGACAACCTTTGTGGAGATCGAGCAGCGGTAGCCGAGGCTCACGACAAGTTCGTATGCATCCCATGCAAGACGCTGGCTAGTGGAAGTGAACTGGACGTTACCCGAGGAAGTAACCGTTCCATCGGTGTCCAGCAAGCCAGCGAGCAAGGCATGACGCTGATCGATGGAGGCGCGCAGATAGACACTCGGAATGTGCTTGTTGCCCAAGAGGCCTTCGCGCCGCAAGAGTGCCTGAACGGATCCGTGGTCATCGTGGCAGGCTTGGCAGCGAATGACTCCGGTGAAGTGACCTCCGCAGTCCGGACACGTCGCCGCCGGAATCGGCTCCTCGTACATCTTCAGTTTGCCGCCACACGTGCGCCCACATGTCCGAACGGTGGACATCTTGGGCGTGAAGAGGTCACCGCACACAGCGCAGGATCGACGCTGGACCCGCTCCTCCGGAAGTTTCATCGAATAACGGCGGCCTCCGACGAGCTCTGACACGAGTCCCTCGGCTTCGACAAACATCGCGATCTCGGGATCAATCGATGTGAAATGCGCGGCTTGGGAGGTGCCGTCGCCGAGCCAGACACCCAAGGAATACGGCGGGATCGGGAGACGAACAGGCGGCAAGTCCAGAGCTTGAGCGTTGCGAACACTGTGGTTGTGACGCTGGTCCTTCGTCTCGCAGAACACGCTCGACGCGATCTCCCCGGTGGTACGGATCGTTCCTGCTTCACCCTTGCGCCGTTCAGCGCGACTCTCGGTGAGCCACTCATGCTGTTCGTCGGCGATCAGATGCGAGCCATCGGAGAACGTCACGCGATAGCAAGGCCTGTTCCGCCACACCTCACTGATGGCCGTGACCACAGTTGGTGTTCCGGCTTCAGTGAAGACGATGTCGCCGGGCTGGATCGCGCCCATGGTCGTCCACCCCGAAGGAGTGGCAATAGGCGTGTCAAGTGCTAGTGCTTTTCCTAGCGCTGGGCGTGCAGCGATCATCACCAACTGTCCTGGATGCAATCCGTTCGTGAGTGCGTCGAGGTCCGTGAACCCGGTGGGAACGCCGACCATCTCGCCATCACGATTCGAGATAGCTTCGATCTCGGTTAGTGCTTCGCCCATGATCTCGCTGAGCGGTAGGTAGTCCTCGCTCGTGCGTCGTTCGGTGACTTCGTACACCTCAGCCTGCGCACGGTCGACAACGTCGTCGACATCACCGGTTCCCGCGTAACCCATCGACACGATGCGGGTGCCTGCTTCGACGAGCCTGCGCAAGATCGCCTGCTCGCGAACGATGCGGCCGTAGTAGTTCGCATTCGCGGCGGTGGGAACGAGGGAGACGAGGGTGTGTAGGTAGCTGGCGCCGCCTACCCGTGAGATCTCTCCGGTCTTGGTGAGTTCGGAGGCGACCGTCACTGCATCGACGGGCTCGCCGCGGCCATACAGGTCGAGGATCGTGGAATAGATCGTTTGATGAGCAGGGCGGTAGAAGTCCGCGTCACGAACGAGTTCCACGACGTCGGCGATGGCGTCCTTGCTCAGCAGCATCGCGCCGAGCACGGACTGCTCGGCCGCTGGATCGTTCGGAGGCGTGCGGTCAGGCTGGCCATGCGGATCCTCTTGAATCGGGAATTCCGCGACGCTCACCGCTACTCCTTCTCACCCAGCACGTGCCCGATCACCGATCGAGCCTTCTCGTTATATCCCGGCGGACTGACGTCGAGGGAAGTTCGACACGGCACCGTGACGAACGGACGCTACGGATCCGCGGGCCAGGTGTCCACGACGCCTGTCGATGGAACTGTGGACTACCTGGGCATAACCCGGCACGCCTGTGCGGGTGACCTGTGGATGAACTGGGGATTGTCGGCATCGCCAGCAGCCGACGACCGAGTTTCCCCCACGATCACCGTCCCAAGGCTGTGGACGAAAAATAGTTAGCATGAGTTGGTGCGAAACCAGCCCTATCGAATAACTGCCGTCTGCCTGGGCAACATCTGCCGCTCACCCATCGCCGAGGCGGTGCTCCGGGACCGGGTGATCAGTGCCGGGCTGGGGGACGTCGTCGTGGTCGATTCCGCCGGCACCGGGGACTGGCATCGAGGCGGCGGTGCCGATCCGCGATCCCTCGCAACGCTCGCGGCCAATGATTACGACCTTGACGGACACATCGCCCGGCAGATCACCCACGACTGGTTCGACGAACTCGACCTGGTCCTGGCGATGGACTCGACGAACTTCCGGAATCTGCAAACCCTCGCCGTGCAAGCGGGTGTCACCCCGGACCTGCACATGCTGCGCAGCTTCGATCCGTCCCTTGCGCACCTATCGCCACCGCACCCGGACCTGGATGTGCCCGATCCGTACTACGGGGGGGACGACGGCTTCACCGACGTGCTGGAGATGATCGAGCAAGCAAGCGATGGTCTCGTCGCGCAATTGCCGGCTCGCCTCGGCCTCTAGGCCCACCGTTCCCTCCCCGATGCGGTGTCAGAGGTCGGGCCAAAATCTGCGATTTTGGCCCGACGATTGACACCGCATCGGGGGGAATGAATTAGGCGATCGCTGGGCCGTACTGGTTGTCGGCCGGCTG
>CAZQRR010000249.1:0-2573 GCA_964595675.1 uncultured Rubrivirga sp.
GTTACCAGCCGGTCTACCGTGATGGGCATCCAGGGTTCTCCTGGGTCGACTGGGGGGCCGACATGGCGCACGCTGCTCGACATCACGAAACATCCCATACCGCAACACCCGACGGACTAGTGATCGACGAGGAGTCGCGCGAAGTCTTCCTCGATCACTCACTGATCGAACTGACGCGAAGCGAGTTCGACTTACTGGCGATGCTGGCGCGAAACCCGCGTCGGGTCTTGACGCCTGAGGCGCTGCTATCCGGACTTTGGCACACACCGCACATCAGCGATGAATCCAGCATCGAGGTCTACATCTCCCGCCTTCGGAAGAAGCTCGGCGAGTCGGCTCAGAAGCCACGCTTCATCGTCACGGTTCGGGGGGTCGGCTACCGATTCGAGCCCGCGGGTCGATCATGGGGACCTGTGGAGATCCTGTACGACGATCACCTCATCGTGCAGCTGATCACACCCGGTGATCGGGAGTTCCTGGGTTGGAAGCCGAGAGAGCTGATCGGGACACCCTTCAAAATCACCCAATTCGGTGAGTCTCTCGATGGGGCATACCTCCTCCGACTCGCTCGAGCAGCGGCTACTCAAGGCTTGGATTACATCCACGAACCACGAGTAATTCGCGCGGCCGACGGACGAGAGGTGATCGCGGATGTGATCATGCAGTTGCTCGTGGGGCCTGACTCGACTTTCCACGGATTGCGAATGATCGTCCAGCCGTGGCATCACGCTTGATCCATACACCCGAGGATTTCCTGCACATCCATGCTGGCGAAGCCGATTCGCCAATCGCTCATGCCGTAGGGGATGACAAGGCGACCATCGTGAACTATCCCACCGCATGAGTAGACGACATTGGGCACGTAGCCATTGCGCTCTTCCTCGGTGGCGGCGAGAATCGGTAGACGCGTGCGCCCGAGAACGTTCGTCGGGTCATCGCGGTCGAGCAGCATCGCCCCCATGGCGTATTGGCGCATCGCACCAGCACCATGGGTGAGCACCAACCAGCCGTCGTCGAGCTCTATGGGTGATCCGCAATTCCCCATGTGCACCAACTCCCATGGTTCGACCGGCTTGGCAAGGGAATGGATGTCGTTCCAGTGGTAGCTGTCCTCGGAGAATGCCAGCGAAATGGATTCGCGGTCGTACCTGGACACTGCGCAGTAACGCCCGCCGATGCGACGAGGAAAGAAGGCCAGTCCCTTGTTCTGAGCCCCCGGGCCGGTCAGCGGCACCGAGGAGAAGGATCGGAAATCGTCGGTCTCCAGCAGACGCGAAGACACTTCGAAACCATTGAAGGCGGTGTAGCTGGCCCGGTACCGAACAGGTTCGTCCTCGTCCAGCAGTCGCACGAAGCGAGCGTCCTCCATCCCTCTGCGTTCGTCAGGGGAGGTCGGCCACAGGACACGCTCGCTCAGCACCGAGTCCTCGGTGAAATCCACCTCGTAGCTGCTCTTGGATATTTCGTGCATGACTTCCACGAAATCGTCGGATGCGAGATTGCGCAAGCCGCGAGGATCGAGTTGCCCCAGTGAGCTCAGCAGCTCCTCGGAGGTGAACTTGTCGGGGAGCATGCCGAGTACCAGTTCTAAGTCAGTGGAATCCAAGCCGGCCTCGATAGCGGCCTGCAGGACATAACGACGACGCAAAACCGTGTGTCTATGCGCGCGGATCGACGCGAAAGGCGACGCTTCGTCGACGGAAATGACGCCGCCCGATCCGATGGAGCCGGATCGGAAGACGATGGTCGAGATATGGCCTTCGCCTACCGCGCGCACGCTCATGATGAAGCGCAGAGTTCCTCGATCCGTGTCAGGTTCATCGGGGTGCGGCACCATCGAGGGGTTGAAGTACGCCGCACCTTCGATGGCGTACTCCTGGGTGAGGAAGGCACCGATCAGGAGCTGACGCTCGGTGCTCACCGGATCGGGAATCAAGTGGGAGACCGCATTGAAGTGCTCGAGGAACTGCCCCCTGAGGTTGCGGTGTCGGCCGGCGAAGTCCCGCTCCACTGACTCGATGACTCCGGCGATACGAGCCTCGGGCACTTCCAGGCAACGACCGACCACTTCGGCGATCCGCGACGGGCCGCGGATGAGGTCCTCCTCCCCCGGCACGAACATTCGGCACAGGACGCGATCGGGCCTGCCGGAGAGAACTACCTCCGATCTCTCGACGGACTTCACGAGGCCAGGCCCACCGCACTCGATGTCGTGGAGTCGACACTGAGATAAGCGAGAGTCGACTCAGCTCCTTGATTTTCGTTGCGACCATCGAGGGTCAATGCATCGAAGCCGGCACCAGTGGATGGGTCGTGCATGGAAATGCCTTGATCGTTATGCCCATCGAACCATCGACGGCCCAGTTCGATTCTCTGCAGCCACATCGGATCACTCGTGAGGTCGTAGGCAGCGACGCAGGCGTCGACCAACGCGGCGACTTCGATCGGCTGTTGGTCGAAGGCCGGTAGTGCGTCCCCGGGGATCCAACCGCGATGTGGCACGACGGAGAGCCGACCACCCACCATCTGCAATTGCCATAGCCACTCCAGGGCATGGCGTCCCTGTCGGATCA
>CAZQRR010000250.1:0-2552 GCA_964595675.1 uncultured Rubrivirga sp.
ATCAGCGGCACGATCGTGGAGACGTCGGCCTTCGGATGCCAGGACGGCAACGCGATGAAGGACTGTCCGCCGCGGGAATGCAGAGCGCCGACGATGAAGTCGGTGCTGCCGCCGAAGCCGGTGTAGATCTTGCCCTTGATGCGGCTGGCGTTGGCTTGGTCGAACAGGTCTACTTGCAGCGCAGCATTGACGCTCGTCATCTGCGCTTGGCGTTCGATGTTGCCAGGGTTGTTGGTGATTTCGGTTCGCATGATGCGCACCTTCTTGTTGCGATCGAGCCAGTCGTATAGCTCGCGTGATCCGAAGATGAACGACGCCGTTAGTGGGATGTCGTCATCGAGTGAACCGGACTTGTGCAGACCGAGAACGCCGTCGGAGAACATCTCCGTCCAGACGCGAAAGCCCTTCTTGTCCTGCAGCGATTGCACCACTGCGTCCGGGACTGCACCGATGCCCAGTTGAAGAGTGGAGCCATGGGCGATGCGGGTGGCGATGAGTTCGCCGATGGCGCGGCTGGTGTCGTCGAGGGGCCCGGGTTCGATCGTCGTCAAATCCTCTTCGACCTCGACGAGGAAATCGATGTCGCTGTCGTAGATCTGGGCGTCACCGTAGGTGTAGGGCATTTGGGGGTTGGTCTGCGCGATCACCAGGCCACCGTGGGCGCGCACCGCTTCGATCGCGGCCGGGATCACATTGCACTCGATACCGAGAGACACGGTGTCGTGATGGCGAGGTGAGGTCTGGATCAGGACGATGTCCGGTCGGTATTCGCGCTTCAGCAGCAGCGGCAGGAGTGAGAGCCGCGCGGGGATGTAGCGAGTACGGGGATCGCGCATCGCCGGGCCGATGAACGCTGTCTCGTACGTGACGCCGTCGCGCTTGGGCAGGGCGCCGTGGGCGTTGAGCATGTGCAGCCGGTACTCCGGGAGCACCGCGTCGACCGCGTTCAGCAGCGCGTACGGGGTGGCGAAGTTGCCGGAGGCGAACACCCGCGGGTTTGGGCCCACGCCACCGAGGATCGATCCGAGTTGCTCGAGGGTGATGGTGCGCATGGGGTCCTCCTGGCTGGCCTGCCCGCAGGCTACCGACCAACTCCTTCCCCCGTTCCGGCGTCACTCGTCGGGGAGAAATCGCGATTTCGACCCCGACCTTTGACGCCGCATCGGGGAGAGGGCGGCAGGGGCTTGCTGTGACAGGATGACGACGTGGCATTCGATTGGTCGAACAAGAAGGTCTACGTGGCTGGGCATAACGGGCTCGTTGGCTCAGCGTTGGTTCGCGCGCTGGACCGCGCCGGTGCCGGCGAGGTGATCGGATGGCGCTCGTCTGAGTTGGACTTGCGCGATCGTTCCGCCACGTTCGATGCGATCAACGAAACCAGGCCTGATGTAGTGATCGACGCCGCCGCACGGGTAGGCGGCATCATGGCGAACTCGACCTACCCGGTCGACTTCCTGCAAGACAACATGCTCATCCAAACCAACGTGATGGATGCCGCGCATAACGCGGATGTGGATCGGCTGTTGTTCTTGGGGTCGTCGTGCATCTATCCGCGGCACGCCACGCAGCCGATTCGCGAATCGTCGTTGATGACCGGCCCACTGGAGCCGACCAACCAGGCCTACGCGATGGCGAAGATCTCCGGCATCTACTACATCGAGGCGTTCCGCACGCAGTACGGAAAGCGCTGGATCTCCGCGATGCCCACCAACCTGTATGGCCCGAACGACAACTTCGATCTGCAGTCCTCGCATGTGTTGCCGGCGTTCATCCGCCGCTTCCACGAGGCCAAGCGCGACGGCCTGTCCTCGGTGACGGTCTGGGGAACGGGTGCCCCGCGGCGGGAGTTCTTGCACGTGGACGACCTCGCCGATGCGTGCCTCATGCTGATCGACAAGTACGACTCCCCTGAGACGATCAACGTCGGCTGGGGTGACGACTTGCCGATCAAGGATCTTGCCGAGACAGTAGCCGCCGTTGTCGGTTTCGAGGGTGAGATCGAGTGGGACACCTCCAAGCCCGATGGCATGCCGCGGAAATTGCTCGACACTTCGCGCATCAACGCACTTGGTTGGTACCCAACGATCAAACTGCGCGACGGGGTCGCCTCCACATACGAGTGGTACGTGGAGAATTACGAGGCCGCTTAGCTTCGCGGGTTTCTGGTTCACCCAGCTTCAGTGCTGTGTGTGCTCGTCGGACTCCATGAAGGAAAACGCGACGGCGTGGCATAACGCCAAGTGAACGTCCTCGATGCGACCCATGTGGTCCGAGGGCACGTTCACGTGGATGTCGGCGAGTGGGCCGGACTTTCCACCTTCGAATCCAGTGAGAGCGATGACGTCCATTCCGAGTTCCTTGGCCGCTTCGATCACGCGGACGATGTTGGTTGAAGACCCGGAGCCGCTGATGGTGACCAGGACATCCCCCGGCTTACCGAGGTTGCGAAGCTGCTCGGCGAAGACCACATCGAAGCTGACGTCGTTCGCGTAGGCGGTGATGGTCGACATCGAATCGGTCAGCGCCACCACGCGGAAACGTTGCGGTTTGCC
>CAZQRR010000251.1:0-2536 GCA_964595675.1 uncultured Rubrivirga sp.
GCAAGTCCACCGAGAAGCCCACCGTGTCCGATGATCGGGAGAAGGCGCTGGACACGGCGCTGGCCCAGATCGAGCGGCAGTTCGGCAAGGGCTCGGTCATGCGTCTGGGTGATGAGGGCCGGGCGCCCATCGAGGTCATCCCGACCGGCTCGATCGCGCTGGACGTGGCGCTGGGCATCGGCGGGCTACCGCGCGGTCGCATCATCGAGATCTACGGCCCGGAGTCGTCGGGTAAGACCACGGTCGCGTTACACGCGATCGCGAGCGTGCAGGTTGCAGGCGGACTCGCCGCGTTCATCGACGCCGAGCACGCCCTCGACCCCGATTACGCCCAGGCGCTCGGGGTGGATCTGGACAACCTCTACGTCTCCCAGCCCGATACCGGTGAGCAGGCGCTCGAGATCGCGGACACCCTCGTCCGCTCCGGTGCTATCGATCTGATCGTCATCGACTCCGTCGCGGCCCTGGTTCCGCGGGCTGAGATCGAAGGTGAGATGGGCGACTCGCATGTCGGCTTGCAGGCGCGCTTGATGAGCCAGGCACTGCGCAAGATGGCCGGCGCCCTCAGCAGCACGCACACCTCCGCGATCTTCATCAACCAACTCAGGGAGAAGATCGGCGTGATGTTCGGCTCGCCGGAGACCACCACCGGTGGCAAGGCGTTGAAGTTCTACTCATCGGTCCGCCTGGACGTGCGACGCATCGAAACGCTCAAGGGTGGAACCGAAGCAGTCGGCAACCGCACGCGCGTGAAGGTCGTCAAGAACAAGGTGGCACCGCCGTTCAAGCAGGCCGAGTTCGACATCTTGTACGGCGAGGGCATATCCCGGGAAGGTTCGCTCATCGACCTCGGTGTGGACACCGGCCTGGTGAAGAAGTCCGGTGCTTGGTACACCTACGAGGGCGATCAACTGGGCCAGGGCAAGGAGAACGCGCGCATCTTCTTGAAAGACAACCCGGATCTGTCCGATGAACTCGAAAAGCGCATCAAGGAGACGATGGGTATCGGTGCACGGGCCGACGCTCCTGCTGATGACGTCGCCCCAGCGGATATCGACGCTCCCATCGATCTCGCAGTGAGCGAGGACTTCTCGGACGTCGCACCGCCGGAGTAGACGGTTGGCTCGTCGTCGCTCGAATGTCGAACCTCCACCGGATCGTCCGGTGGAGGAAGCCGATCCCGAGCAGGTGGTGCGCACGATTGTGCTGCGTAGGCTCTCGAGTGCGCCGCAAACTCGGGTCCAACTCGAACGCGACCTGGCCAAGCGTGGCGCCGATCCTGACATCTCCAGGGCCGTTCTCGACCGATTCGAAGAGGTCGGTCTGGTCGATGACGATGCCTACGCCCGAATGTGGGTCGAGTCCCGGCACCGGAGCAAGGCGCTGTCGCGTTCGATGTTGCGACGAGAACTCACCGAACGGGGAATCGATCGCGAGGCGGCCGACCTCGCGGTGGGTCAGATCGACGACGAAACCGAATGGCAGCGGGCGCGAGAGTTCGCGGAAGCCAAGTTCCGCCTGCGCGCCGGAGAGGATCCAGCGAAGGCGTTGCGCAGGCTTGCCGGTCAGTTGGCGCGCAAGGGCTATAGCCCGGGTGTGTGCTTCGCGGTGGCGAAGGAGGCCTTAGCCGCGGTAGCCGAGCAGGGGGAGCAGGACGTTATCGACGAGTTTGATGCAGGTGTCGTCGTCGATCACCTCACCGCCGAGCAGGAGTCGGTGTAGCACGATTGCGGGAGGAATCTCGAAGACGAGCGGATCGATGGGTTGCGTGGGAATCTCGCCGCGGACCATCGCCCGTTGGAGCGTCGCAACTCGTTCCGCCTGCATGGGTTCACCGACGCGCGCCTGGAACTCGGCCACCAGCGACGGATCGTGGGCCGATTCGCTGATCAATTCACGCAAGACAACCTGCAATGGACCGTGGAGGATCGCGGTGAATGCCCGAAGGGAGCCGAGCAAATCCTCGCGCAAGGACCCGGTGTCCGGATAGGTCAGCGGGGATGCATTCGCCATGGTGGTCAAGAAGACGTCCAGACCGAGTTCTCGAACGTTCGACCAGCGCCGGTAGAGGGCAGCCTTTCCGGTTCCGGCTCTCTTGGCGATGCCGTCCATCGACGCTCCCCGAAGCCCGTGTTCGGCGATCTCGGCGAGGGCTGCGACGTGGACCGCTGCCACGAGCTCATCTCCGGTGCGGCGGGTATGCGCCGCCGGATGTGCCGCAGTAACGGTCATGACCGAAGGTTACGCCACAGTGAACGATCCTGTTCACCGAAGTTTCGATTTGTGAACGCTTTCGTTCCTTGTTAGCCTGCATCGTCGTGCTCGAGCGTCACCATTCGAGGGAGTTCCATGCCTGTCTTGTCCGCATGGGCAGTTCGCCGCCCGGTGCTTGCCCTGATCTCGTGGTTCATCGCCCTAGCGGCCTTGGTTGGTCTGGGATTCGGACTCGGGGGTTCCTACAACGATTCATTCGACCTGCCAGATACCGAGTCGAAGGTGGCCACCGATCTGCTCAGTGCCAGCGGCACCGACACCA
>CAZQRR010000252.1:0-2515 GCA_964595675.1 uncultured Rubrivirga sp.
CTGATGAGCACTGTGTCTTTTCCTTCCCGCGACGACCGCTATATGACGTCGCGTGCTTGACGAGGTCCTGGCTCGCGGTGATGCCAGGACGGTGCTTACTTGGAGTAGAGCTCGACGATGAGTTGTTCTTGAACCGGGGTATCGATGACCGCACGCTCGGGGAGCGAGTGGACGATGATGCGCATCTTCGAGGGCACGACCTCCAGCCACGCTGGGACGGTCTTCTCGCCGACCTCGGCGTGGGCGACCACGAACGGGGTCATCTCACGCGAGCCGGGGCGCACCTCGATGATGTCGTTCGGCGAGACGCGGTAGGACGGGATATCCACCTTCTTGCCGTTCACCATGAAGTGACCGTGGTTCACCAACTGACGGGCCATGTCGCGCGACTTGGCGAAGCCAGCGCGAAACACCACGTTGTCCAGGCGGGTCTCGAGGATGCGCAGCAGGTTGTCGCCGGTCTTGCCGGACTGACGGCTGGCCTCGACGTAGTAGTTGCTGAACTGCTTTTCGAGGACGCCGTAGATGCGGACCGCCTTCTGCTTCTCACGAAGCTGGAGCAGGTACTCGCTCTCCTTGGTGCGGCCGCGACCGTGCTGACCGGGAGGATAGGGACGCTTCTCGAACGGGCACTTCGGTGATTCACACTTGCTGCCCTTGAGGAAGAGCTTCATCTTCTCGCGGCGGCAGCGCTTGCAGTCTGCGTCGGTATAACGCGCCATGTCGTTGCTTCTCCTATTTCCTGCGCGCGATCAGACGCGGCGACGCTTGGGGGGACGGGTGCCGTTGAAGGGCACGGGGGTGACATCGGAAATCGAGCCCACTTCCAGGCCGGTGGCCTGCAGCGAGCGGATGGCGGTCTCGCGGCCAGAACCCGGGCCCTTGACGAAGACGTCGACCTTGCGCATGCCGTGCTCCATCGCGCGGCGAGCGGCGGCCTCGGCGGCCAACTGCGCGGCGAAGGGCGTGGACTTGCGGCTTCCCTTGAAGCCAACCTGTCCAGCGGAGGCCCAGGAGATCACCGCACCGGTGGGATCGGTGATCGAGACGATGGTGTTGTTGAACGTGCTCTTGATATGCGCGTGGCCGTGGGCCACGTTCTTCTTCTCCTTGCGGCGCACCTTCTTGGCGCCGGCGGACTTTGGAGGCATTCGCGTGTCTTCTTCCTACGTTGGGAACGTCTGATCGGGGGCTGGCGACGAGCGCGCGCCCTAGGCCTTCTTCTTGCCGGCAACGGTCTTGCGCGGCCCCTTGCGGGTGCGGGCATTGGTGTGGGTGCGCTGTCCGCGAACGGGCAGGCCCTTGCGGTGACGAAGACCTTGGTAGCAGCCGATCTCGACCTTGCGGCGAATGTCTGCAGCAACCTCGCGACGAAGGTCGCCTTCGACCTTGAGGTTTGCCTCGATCCAGTCGCGCAGAGCGAGGGTCTGCTCGTCGGTCAGATCCTTGGACTTCATCTCCGGATCGATACCGGTGGCCTCGAGTGCCTTCGCTGCCTGCGAACGGCCGACGCCATATATGTAGGTGAGCGCGATCGCCATGCGCTTTTCGCGCGGCAGATCGACACCGATCAAACGTGCCATGAGGCGGTCCTATCTGTTCTCATCCACGGGGTTTGCGGTGGGAGCCCAGTCCGGTCCGCCAAGACCGGTCCCCGGCCCCGTGGCCGGAGGTGTCGTCCCCGCCTGATGGCGAGGGGTCGGGTGCTCCACATGGTGGTTGCGTGCGGGTTGTCTCTCCCGCGGTTTGTGCAGCGTTCGCGTCAGCCTTGGCGCTGCTTGTGGCGGGGGTTGGTGCAGATCACCATGACGCGACCGTGGCGACGAATCAGCCTGCAGTTGTCGCAGATCTTCTTGACGCTCGGTTGCACCTTCATGTGCTCTGTCCGTTCTCCCTCGCCCGAAGGCGCACCTTTGCTGCTGACGATTTACTTGTAGCGGTAGACGATGCGTCCGCGGGTGAGGTCGTACGGCGACAACTCCACGACAACGCGATCGTCAGGAAGGATGCGGATGTAGTGCATTCGCATCTTTCCACTGATGTGAGCGAGAACCTGGTGCCCGTTGTCGAGCTCCACGCGGAACATCGCGTTGGGAAGTGACTCGGTGATCGTGCCCTCGAGCTCGATCGCTCCGTCTTTCTTTCCCACGAAATTCCTGTCCTCTCACGTTCGGGATCTCCGGACACACGCCAGCCCAGACCCTTGCGGGCCTAGAACCTGCGGATGGACGGGGAAGCCCGATATCAGCCGTCGAAGTCTACGCCTTGCGCCCTCGTGAACCTAATCCGGGTCCCCCACAGCCGAACTGGCGGGTTTGAGGTTCCGAACTGGCAGGTTTGGGCGGTCGAACTGGCAGGGTTGTTAGGCCGAAATGGGGCTCCCTGCCAACTCGACCTTCAAAATGAGCCAGGTCGACGGTTGAAATGCGCCATTTCGGCGTTGGAAACCTGCCAGTTCGGCTAGAGGCGGGTGCCCTCGAGGGAGGTCAGGACCCACGGGCCTTCGTCGGTGATG
>CAZQRR010000253.1:0-2503 GCA_964595675.1 uncultured Rubrivirga sp.
TGTAGCCCTCCGCGGATCGATCGATCACCAGATCGGCACCCATGGCGCGAACGATGTCCGCTTTGCTTTCGCTTGAAACGACGCATACGGGAATCGCACCGCCGTTGAGCGCCATCTGAGTCGCGTAGGAACCCAATCCTCCGGACGCTCCCCAGATCAAGACCACATCGCCCTGCTTCATGGCCGCACCGTTCTTGGAAACCAGTTGCCGGTAGGCGGTGGAGTTCACCAGCCCGGGAGCTGCAGCTTCCTCCCAGGTGAGGTGCTCGGGTTTGGGCAGGAGCTGATTGGCCTTGACGACTGCCAACTGGGCCAGTCCGCCGAAGTTCGTTTCATATCCCCAGATGCGCTGCTGGGGATCGAGCATGGTGTCGTTGTGACCGAGCGGGGACTCCAGTTCGACCGACAGGCAATGGGCGACGATCCGATCACCCGGCTTCCAGGCGTGCACACCGGGACCGGTGCGCAGGACCACGCCCGAAGCGTCTGAACCGATCACGTGATAGTCCAGGGCGTGGCGCTGCGCATCGGAATTTGCCTTGGCGTATCTGTCGAGATGTCCGAAGGCCGATACCGGTTCGAAGATCGAGGACCACACGGTGTTGTAGTTCATGCTCGAAGCCATAACCGCGATCAAGGCCTCGCCGGGGGCGAGTTCGGGTGTGGGGACCTGCTCGATGTGGATCGACTCCCGCGGATCCTTGTCCCACGTGGTGCGCCCCTCGAACATCCCTTCCTCGGCCCGGTGCAAGGTGGCGGCTCGGTACTCAGCGGGAATCGGGATCTCTGCGATGCCCGGGTCGCCGGACTCGATGGCGTGGACAAGCGGGTCGAGGGCGTCCTGGTTGAGGGAATTCATCTGGTCGGGCATGACCACATTCAACCCAAGCTAGGAGGCCAGCGGGAGGAAACCGGCATTCCAGGCAAAGACCAGCCCGGTCACGCCGAGTGTGGCAGCCAGCACCATTCGTCGAGCCCGACGCAACGCCCATAGGGAGATGACTGCTACAGCGGCCCCGGTGAGTGCCCAAGCCCAGGCGGACCCTTGGCTGAGGAATGAAGGCAAAGCCGGTAGCGACGGCAGAGCAGGTAGAGCAGGCAGAGTAGGTAGAGCAGGCAGAGTAGGTAGAGCAGGCAGATCGAACGGGAGCTGGGGAAGCACCCCCCGATTGTGAAGTAGGAGGCTCGTGATTCCTGGGAGCCGCGCCCGCGAGTGGGGCACCACCGCGTGAGATGTCGCTCAGTGGGCCGGCGCGCGATGCTCCACGAGTTCGATCAGGACGCCACCTGAGTCCTTGGGGTGGGTGAAGTTGATGAGCGAGCCACCGGTACCGACTTTGGGTGCGTCGTAGAGCAGCCGAACGCCGGTCGATCGCAGATGGGCGCAGGCCGCCTCGATGTCGGTCACGGTGTAGGCCATTTGCTGGATGCCCGGTCCACTGCGATCCAGGAACCGTCCGATCGGCGAATCGGGGGAAAGGGGGGCCAGGAGTTGGATCCACGAACCAGACTGGCCTACTTCGAGCATCGCCTCGCGGACGCCTTGCTCCTCATTGACCTCTTCATGCGCCACGAACATGCCGAATGTCCTGGCGTAGAAGTCGATGGCCTCGTCGAGGTCGGCCACGGCTATTCCTACGTGATCGATGCGGGTTACCCACGGTTGCATGACAACTATGGTGTCACCCGACGGGTGAGGGGTGCTCGCCTGGTGAATAGTCGGCAAGGAACGGTGGTCCCATGAGCCTTGAAAACGGGTCGGTGATTCTCGGGGGTGCTCGCACGCCCATGGGCAGGTTGCAGGGCGCCTTCGCAGGTCTTTCGGCGGCGGACTTAGGTGGCGTTGCCATCGCCGCTGCTATCGAACGCTCCGGTGTTCCGGCTAGCGACATCGACTACGTGATCATGGGACAGGTGCTGCAAGCGGGAGCCGGCCAGAACGCCGCTCGGCAAGCGGCCATCAAGGGTGGGTTGGGAATGGGTATCCCTGCCCTCACCATCAACAAGGTGTGCCTATCGGGTATCGATGCGATCGCACTCGCCGATCAGGTGATTCGGGCCGGTGAGTTCGATGCTGTGGTTGCCGGTGGGATGGAATCGATGTCGAATGCGCCGCACCTCCTAGTCGGCTCCCGTGCAGGTGTGAAGTACGGCGACTGGACGATGACCGATGCCATGGCATTCGATGGCCTCACGTGTGCGTTCGATGAGTGCGCGATGGGTGAGGCAACCGAGAGATACAACTCTCGGTACGAGGTGTCGCGAGAAGCGCAGGACGCTGCTGCTGCTGCTTCGCACGCGCGTGCTGAGCGGGCGCGCGCTGCGGGCTGGTTCGCGGAGGAGATCGCGCCTGTGACCATTCCTCAACGTAAAGGTGACCCCATCGTGGTGACCGAGGATGAAGGTATTCGCGCCGACACCACCGTCGAGTCCCTAGGTCGACTGCGCGCGGCTTTCGCGAAGGACGGAACCATCACGGCCGGGAACGCCTCCCAGATATCCG
>CAZQRR010000254.1:0-2498 GCA_964595675.1 uncultured Rubrivirga sp.
TACCTGAACAACTGGTGGTACATCGCCGTCGATCAGTCCTACTTCGAATCGATCGGGCGTCCACCACTGCTCAAGCATCTGTGGTCACTATCCGTCGAAGAACAGTTCTATCTGATCTGGCCTGCGGTCGCGCTGCTACTGGTTCGCCGTGGTGGACGTCCGCTCGTTCGACGGGTGGCGATCTTCCTAGCGATCGCTTCAACTGCATGGATGGCCTATCTGGCCATCCGGGGCGGCTATCCGGTCGACGCCGATCCCAGTCGCGCCTATTTCGGAACCGACTCTCACATCATGGGGCTGCTGGTCGGCGCCGCGCTGGCCACCGTCTGGCGACCCGGTCGGCTTAGTGCGAACATTCCGAGCGGAGCTCGAGCGCTCGTCACGGGCATCGGCGTGGCGATGCTGTTCGTGATCGCCGGCTTCTACCTGTTCGTCGGCGAGTTCACCCCCTGGCTCTACCGCGGCGGTTTCCTCGCGCTCGCGGTCTTCGTCGCCGTGCTGATCGCCGCTGCCACGCACCCCGCTTCCCCGCTCGGTGCGATCTTGGGAATCGGAGTCCTGCGTTACCTGGGCAGGCGCTCATATGGCATCTACCTTTGGCACTGGCCGATCTTCATGGTCACTCGGCCGGGCATCGATGTGCCCTGGAGCGAACCGGTCACCTTCGCCGCCCGCTTGGCCATCACGCTGGCGGTCGCCGAGATCAGTTACCGCCTAGTTGAGATGCCGATCCGCCGCGGCGCTCTCGGTGATGCCTGGCGGGGTGTGCGATCGGGAGCGGCGCGCAGCGCTCGGGCGTTGGCCACGCTCACCGCCGCCGCCATCGCGGCGGTTCTCGCCGGCGTGGTCGCCATCGCCTTGATCCTGAACCCCGGCGAGGGACGCGATGCGATCCCCGACGACGTCGCCCAGGCGATGGGCATCGCCGACGGTGGGCCTCTCCAGGTATCTATCGACGACGAAGGCGGTGAAGAGGTGATCTCCGGTGACTCGCCTGACGTACCGACCGCGCCTAATGTTGAAGTCACCACCGAAGAGGTTGCGATCATCGAGCCGACGATCGAGGAAATCCGTGCGCAGAACGGTCCGCTCAGCGTGATCGGGGACTCGGTGGTCCTCGGGGCACGCGTAGCCATTACCGATGCGATTCCCGGCGCAAGAGTGGATGCCGAGGTGTCCCGCATGCCCGGTGCGTTCACCGGTCGAGTCAAGAAACTCAACCGGCGGGACAAGTTGGCGAATGTGGTCGTGCTGCATCCGGCAACCAATGGCGTCCTGACCGAAGAGATCTTGCGCAACACCCTCGATCCGCTGGCCGACTACGAACGCGTGGTCGTGGTGAACGCCTCAGTTCCCAGATCGTGGGAGAAACCCAACAACCGGATCATCGACAACGTCGTACCCGACTACCCCAACGTGGTCCTGGCGGACTGGAACCGCGAGGCTGATGGCAAGCGTGACTTTTTCGTCTCCGATGGGGTGCACTTGACTCCTCGCGGCGCAGCGGCGTTCGCGGATCTCATCAAGCAGACTGCCGGCCTGTAACCCCCTCCCCCATCCCCGATGCTGTGTCAGTTGTGGGCGTCACGCCTCGGCGTGTCGGCCCAACAACTGACACAGCAACGGGGGGATGCCGGGGGCCGAGATCTGACGCATACTGGAGAGATGCGAAAACTCCTGGTGACCACCGTGTCTGTCGCACTCATCACTTCCGGAGTGAACCTGTCACCTGCGGTAGCGATACCCCATGTGAAGGTGGTCTCGCAGCAGACGATCACCGAGAACCTCACGAGCCCGTGGGGCATGGCCTTCCTTCCCGATGGATCGGCACTCATATCCGAGAGGGATACCGGCAAGATCAAGCGGATTCCGGCTGGAGCCAACGGTCGGCCGGCGGTATCGCTCGTCGATGCCCCCGTCGTGGGCACGGTCCGCGGCGTTCGACCCGGCGGCGAGGGTGGTCTTCTCGGGTTGGCGGTTCCCACCACCAGCAACGGTGAACAGCCGGAGTTCATCTTCGCCTACTACACCGGTCGTGGTGACAACCGTGTGGTGCGCATCGAGTGGGATGGTCGCCGACTCGGTAGGCAGACACCGATCGTCACCGGAATCCCCAAAGCGGGATACCACAACGGTGGCCGGCTCCTCATCGACGACGAATCGCTGTACATCGCGACTGGCGATGCAGGTATTCCCGAACTCAGCCAGGACCGCAGCAACTTGGCCGGAAAAGTGCTTCGCGTGGACTTCGACGGCAAGCCCGCGGCGGGGAACCCCTTCGCAGGATCGCCGGTTTTCACCTACGGACACCGCAACGTCCAAGGACTAGCGCTCGACAACGCCGGGCGACTGTGGGCAACCGAGTTCGGCACCAGCAAGGCCGATGAACTCAATCTCCTCCAGGCCGGTCGGAACTATGGCTGGCCGATCGTGGAGGGTCGCAGTTCGGATCGACGATTCACCAACCCGAAGGTCACCTGGTCGCCCACGTCCACCGC
>CAZQRR010000255.1:0-2493 GCA_964595675.1 uncultured Rubrivirga sp.
GTGTGCAGACGGTCGATCGCCTCCTTCGCAACCGTCACCGCGGTGTCGAATCCGAAGGTGTAGTCGGTGGCGCTGAGGTCGTTGTCGATGGTCTTGGGAACACCCACCGCAGGTAGGCCCGCTTCGGTCAGAGCCGTGGCCACACCGAGTGTGTCCTCACCACCGATCGCGACGAGGGCATCGACTCCGAGCTGCTTCATGTTGTCCTTGATGCGCTCGATGCCACCATCGACCTTGATCGGATTGGTGCGAGAGGAGCCCAGGATCGTGCCGCCGCGCGGCAGGATGCCGCGAACCTGCGGGATTCCCAGTTCCATGGTGAGTCCATCGAGCGGGCCCTTCCAGCCATCCCGGAATCCGACGAACTCGAAGCCGTACTCGCTGACCCCACGCCGGACCACGGCGCGAATGACCGCATTCAGCCCCGGGCAATCTCCTCCACCAGTGAGCACTCCAACCCGCATGGGTCATTCCTCCTAGGAACTTCGTCTGGGTGTAACCGCTGTCATGGCCAAACCTATCCGACGATCCGGCGCCAGCACACGCTCTGCCGGTCAGAGTTGGGCACGTGATTTCACGATTAAGGTCCTCCCCATGCACCCCGAGCCGTTGATTCTCGCGATCGACGCCGGAACGACGGGCATCACCGCACTCGTCGTCGACAAATCGGCAACGGTGGTCGCCGGTGGCTATCGCGAGTTCACCCAGCACTTCCCCGGCGACGGCCGAGTCGAACACGACCTCGGTGAGATGTGGACCGCCACGCTGGCAGCAACGCAGGAAGCTCTCGATCAGGTGGACGCCTCAACCATCGTGGCCGTGGGCATCACCAACCAGCGGGAGACCTTGTGTCTGTGGGATCGGGAGACCATGGGAGCCGCCCGTCGCGCCATCGTGTGGCAGGACCGCAGGACAGCCGGCCTGTGCCAGTCGCTCCGCGAAGCAGGACACGAGCCACTCATCGCCGAGCGCACGGGACTTCGACTCGATCCGTACTTCAGTGCGACCAAGGCGATGTGGATCCGCCATAACGAACCCCACCTGTGGGCTCAGGTGGAACAGGGTCGGGTCGTCATGGGCACGGTGGATTCATACCTCATCGCGCGCATGACAAGGGGACTCGAGCACATCACCGACGCCACCAATGCCTCGCGGACCCTGCTGTTCGACATCCACGAGGGTGCATGGAGTTCGCAGTTGTGCGAACTCTTCGGTGTGCCCATGGACGCACTCCCGGAGGTAGTCGCCTCCTACGGACGACTCGCCACTACCGATCCAAGCGCCTTCTGCGGGCTCGAGGTTCCGATCGCAGGCATCGCAGGTGACCAGCAGGCAGCCCTCGCCGGTCAGGCCGGCTTCGAAGCAGGTGCCGCCAAGTGCACCTACGGCACCGGTTCGTTCCTACTGGTCCACACGGGCGCTTCCCCGGTGGCGAGTCGCCAAGGTCTACTCACCACCGTTGCACTGAAGCATCCGGACGGGCGACTCGACTACGCACTCGAGGGCGCGATCTTCGTTACCGGATCCGCCGTTCAGTGGCTGCGCGACGGATTGGGCATCATCGAGTCGGCCCCGCAGGTGGAACAACTGGCGCGCAGTGTCGTCGATTCCGCTGGCGTGGTCTTCGTTCCGGCTCTCACCGGACTCGGTGCGCCCGATTGGGATCCAGGCGCACGCGGACTGATCATCGGCATCACTCGCGGCACCACCGATGCTCACCTCGCGCGCGCCACGTTGGAGGCAATCGCATTCGAGGTGCGCGACGTGGTCCAGTTGATGGCGAGTGAAGGCGGCATCACACTGCACGCGCTCGCCATCGACGGTGGTGCCGCAGCGAACGATCTGCTGTGCCAGATCCAGGCAGACCAATTGCAGGTGCCGATCGATCGATCCGCACAGTTGCAGACGACCGGCCTCGGCGCGGCGTTCCTTGCCGGCCTCGGCGTGGGTGTGTGGTCGGACATCGACGAACTTCGTCACACGCGCCGCTCATCGGGCATCTTCACCCCGCATGCGCGGGACGACGAAGGCTACGTCCGTTGGCGCCGGGCTGTGGAGAGAAGCAAAGGCTGGGTGGACTGACCCGCTACCGCGCGGACGAACCCGCCACCAGCGCGGTCGCGTCTGCAGGTGCGCCCTCGGCAATCAATTCCTTCGCTCGCGAGGCATACATGTCCACGTAGTCCTGGCCGGAGAGGGACATCAGTGCGTACATCACCTCGTCGGTCACCGATCGCAGGATGAACCGATCGTCCTCGAGCCCTTCGTATCGGGAGAAATCCAACGGTTCACCGAAACGCATCCCGACTCGGCGCAGACGCGGCCGAACAACTCCGGGAGGTTGGATCTCGAAGGTATTGATCATCGCCACCGGGATGATCGGCACCTTCGCCTCTAGGGCCATCCGCGCGAGCCCGGTCTTCCCTCGATACAAAGTGCCGTTGGGGGAACGCGTGCCTTCGGGGTAGATGCCAAGGAGCCGCCCGGACTTCA
>CAZQRR010000256.1:0-2485 GCA_964595675.1 uncultured Rubrivirga sp.
TGACAATGAGGAGGTGTCGAGTAATTCATCGTCGTCTCCAGGGCTCGCCGCCTTGGAGGCGTGGACCGCTGCTCGACCGGACGCAGTGCGGGACCTCATCCACATTCCCCCACGTTCTGGCGAACGTGCCTCGTGGCCGACGTGGTTACCGCAGGTTGCTGTGGATCGCTGGGGTGAACGTGGCGTAGCGAGGCCGTGGGTGCACCAAGTAGCCGCAGCCCAGGCGGCGCGCGAAGGATCACACGTGGTCATCGCAACCGGAACGGGTTCGGGCAAGTCCCTGGCCTTCTCCATGCCCATTGTGGCTTCAGTTCTCGAGGGCGGATCGTCGGTCTTGAGCGAACCCTGCGCGCTATATCTCGCACCCACCAAGGCCCTTGCGCACGATCAACTGCGTTCTTGGCAGGAACTCGACGTTCCTGGGGTGCGCGCCGCCGTGGTCGATGGTGACACTTCACCCGACGATCGCGCGTGGGCCCGTCGTCATGCCAACGTGCTGCTCACAAATCCGGACATGCTGCACTACTCGATACTTCCAGGACACGAACGCTGGTCGCGTGTTCTGCGAAACCTCTCCTACGTAGTTGTGGATGAGGCTCATGCATATAGAGGTGTGTTCGGCGCGCACGTAGGCCTGGTGCTGCGTCGTCTACGTCGTCTTGCCGCCCACTACCGAAGCACCCCAGTGGTCATCGCCGCATCGGCAACATCCGGCGAACCAGCACGCAGTACCGAGCGATTGATCGGTGCGCCCGTCGTAGCCATCACCGAGGACACCTCCCCGGCCGCTGAGCGCACGATCGTGCTGTGGCAATCACCGATGCAAGATTCCGACACTCCCCTCTCCGCAACCCGAGAGGCCGCAACACTCACCGCTCTCGCAGTGGACAACGGTTGCCAAGTCCTCACATTCCTGCGCAGTCGTCGTGCCGTCGAGTACGTCGCGTCCTTGACCCAGGAGAAGTTGGGCGACGACGCCCACCTGGTCTCGGCGTACCGCGGCGGTTACCTGTCGGAAGAACGACGTTCCCTCGAACAGAGGCTGCGCAACGGAACTACTCGCGCCCTCGCCACCACGAATGCCCTGGAATTGGGGATCGATATCTCAGGTGTAGACGCGGTGATCTCCGCGGGTTGGCCCGGAACCCGATCATCGTTGTGGCAGCAGTTCGGCAGGGCCGGTCGCGGCGAGGAGGCGTCGGTCGCCGCATTCATCGCCCGAGAGGATCCCTTGGACACCTACCTGGTCGAGCACCCCGAGGCGATCACCGCCAGGCCATTCGAGGAGACGGTCTTCGATCCGTCGAATCCGTATGTGCTCGAGCCGCATCTGGCTTCGGCAGCCAGCGAGTTACCGATCGTGGATACCCACACGTACTTCCCCGAGGGTTCCGAGCAAGTGCTCGCCGACCTAGCCGAGCGCGGCCTGCTGCGAAGGCGCCCCACCGGTTGGTACTGGACTTCGCGCGAACGTCCGCACGACATGACCGACCTTCGGGGGACCGGGGAGACGGTGCGCATCGTCGAGCAAGGCACCGGTCGATTGCTCGGAACTGTGGACGCATCGTCCTCACATCGGCAGGTTCATCCCGGAGCGGTGTACGTGCACCAGGGTGTGAGCCATGTGGTGGTGTCTTTGGACCTGGCCGATTCCGTAGCGATGGTGATCACGCAGGAGGTCGACTACACGACCTTCGCGCGGGATGTCAGCGATATCCGCATCCGCGATGTGACGCGAACGTGGACCGGATCGGCCGCCCGGATGCATATAGGCATAGTCGATGTCATCTCTCGCACGGTCGCCTACGAGCGGCGCGCACTCGATGGAACATTGCTCGATATCCGAGACCTCGACCTTCCCGAGAGGGTGCTGACCACGCAGGCGGTGTGGTGGACGATCGATGATCGCGAAGTGGCGCAACTCGAGGACCTCCCCGGCGCAGTGCACGCCGCCGAACATGCGGCGATCGGTTTGCTCCCGCTGTTCGCTTCGTGCGATCGATGGGACATCGGCGGTGTGTCTACCGCCTTCCACCCGGATACCGGTCAAACGACGATTTTCATTTACGACGGAGTCCCTGGAGGTGCGGGATTTTCCATGCGTGGTTCGCAGGTGGCCCCTGCGTGGCTGTCCACCACCGCAGATGCGATTCGCTCCTGTCGTTGCATCGGTGGATGTCCGGCGTGCATCCAATCCCCCAAGTGCGGGAACGGTAACGATCCACTCGACAAGACGGGAGCCGTCGCGGTGCTTGATGCGCTGGTGCGAGCACTCCCGTCAGTTGACTGACGAGTTGCGGGCCCGCCTAGAAGCCCACTAATAGCCAGCTCGGGCCGCTGCCTGAACTTCCGAATGCGGCAGCACCGGTGAGGTCACCTGCATTCTGACGACCACCACCACGTCCGTGCCTTGCCAGGCACATGCCTGCAGCTTCGCCTCATTCAACTCAGTAGCCACCCGAGCCGCTTCGCACGACCCCTGGCG
>CAZQRR010000257.1:0-2469 GCA_964595675.1 uncultured Rubrivirga sp.
TGATCCTGGGCGTGGTGCCCCAGCCGGTCCTCGAACTGCTCACGAATGCCGATGTGTTCATCCGGTAGTACCTTCGAGGTATGACCGAGAGCCCGCTGGGAGAGCTCGCGGTGGACGCTGCCTTCGACCAGGCCCTCGCGGACTCCCTCGAGGAGGTCGAGAAGGGGCTTCGGGCGGCCATCGTCAGCGACTACCCCTTCGTCACCGAGACCTCTCGTCACCTCATCGATGCCGGTGGCAAGCGGTTCCGCCCCCTGCTGACCATCCTCGCCAGTCACCTCGGACCCGACCCGGCCAACGCCGACGTCATCAAGTCGGCGGTGGTGGTCGAACTCACTCACCTCGCAACGCTCTACCACGACGACGTCATGGACGAAGCCCAACTTCGACGCGGTGCCCCCTCGGCGAACTCCCGATGGGACAACACGGTCGCGATCCTCACCGGTGATTTCCTCTTCGCGCGCGCCAGCGACATCCTCGCCGACCTCGGGCCCGAGGCCGTGCGCATCCAGGCGCAGACCTTCGAGCGCCTGTGCACTGGTCAGATCCGCGAGAGCGTAGGTCCGGACGATGGCGTGGATCCGGTCAAGCACCACCTGCAGGTCCTGTCGGACAAAACCGGATCACTCATCGCCACCGCCGCGAGGTTCGGCACGATGATGTCCGGTGCCGACGAACACACGATCGAGACGATGAGCCGCTTCGGTGAGGCCATCGGCGTCGCTTTCCAACTCGCCGACGACATCGTGGACATCACGTCGGACTCCGATCAATCGGGCAAGACCCCGGGCACCGATCTTAAGGAGGGTGTTCCCACGCTGGCCGCCCTCATCGCGCGAACAAGTCTTGATCCAAGCGATGCCGCACTCATCGAGATGCTTTCAAGGCCGCTTCCCGATCCGCAGGAGCATGCGCAAGCGCTCGAGCTTTTGCGCAATCACGATGCCGTGCAATCAGCACGCGAAGAAGCGCTGCGCTGGGCCGCGGAAGCTCAGCGGTCGCTGGACCTGATACCTGATTCCGCGGCCAAAGATGGCCTTTTGGCGATATGCGGTTACGTGGTGAATCGAACGGCCTGAGGCCCGTCCTACGTTGGTTCGCTGACTTCAAGTTCGTCGATGATCGTTGAATCGCGTCCTCGCTTCCCAGAGTGCCGGTAGGCATCGACCGAGAAGACCACGAGGGCGAGCCAGACGAAGGCGAAACCGACCCAGCGGCCACCGGGCATCGCCTCGTTGAAGAGGAACACCCCGATCATGAATTGCAGCATCGGGGTGATGTACTGCAGAAGGCCGAGTGTGGACAGCGGCACGCGGGTGGCCGCGCCACCGAACGCGAGCAGTGGGATCGCCGTCACCGGTCCCAGCAGGATAAGGAGCACGCTGATCTGCCAGCCGTCCAACACGAACGCAGCTTGACCGTTCGATTCCCAGACGGCCATCAGTGCGAAGGCGAAGGGCGCCAGGGCCGCGGTTTCGATGGCCAGGCTCTCGGTGGAACCGACGTTCGCGAGTTTCTTGAGCAGTCCGTACATCCCGAAGCTGAAGCCGAGGACGAGGCTGATCCACGGGACGGAGCCGTAACTGACGGTCAGGATCGCGACCGCGACGATGGCGATGGACACGGCCACCCACTGGGTGATGCGCAGGCGTTCGCGCAGCAAGATCACACCGAGGGCAACGGAGATAAGCGGGTTGATGAAGTAGCCGAGGGACGCCTGCACCACTTGGTTGGCAGCGACCGCATAGACGTAGACCACCCAGTTGATGGAGATGAAGATCGCCGCAGCGAGCAGTATCAGCAGGGTGCGCTTGTTCATCGCTCGTCGCACGCTGCGCCAGGTTTTGGCAATCGTGATGACGATGATCAGGAAAACGAGCGTCCAGATGATGCGGTGGGCCACGACTTCCCAGGGCGACACCGCATCGAGCAGGGCGAAGTAGATGGGGAAGGCCCCCCACAGGACGTAGGCGAGTACACCGAAGATCAGCCCGGTGCGGTGCTGGTGGGCTGCTGAGTCGGTCGAGTCCTGGTTCAGTTGATTACCCATGTGTCGTTGCCGTGAAGCAACGAACGTAAATCACCCGGGCCTTGTTCGGCGATGACATCGGCTACCTGCTGCTGGGCCATCCGGTCGTAGGCCTCGCGGTGGGTGACCGAGCGAAACACACCGATGGGGGTGTTGGTGAGGGTCCGAGGGTTGTAGAGGCGAGAGAGGCCGAAGGCCAACCCAGGATCCTTGGCGTGGGCGTCGAAGACGATGATGTCTTCCGGGCTCACGTCTGCAACATCCATAACCTGCAGGTGACCGTCGCTATCGCGGATCACGCACTTGTCCTTGTTGTTGCCGAAGATGATCGGCTCACCGTGGGTCAGGCGGATCAGGTTGTCCTCACGGACGTCGTTCTCCTTCAGCGGCTCCCATGCGCCATCGTTGAAGATGTTGCAGTTCTGGTAGATCTCGATCAG
>CAZQRR010000258.1:0-2467 GCA_964595675.1 uncultured Rubrivirga sp.
ACGCTGCCGCACCTTCGCGGCCGATGAATGCAGGTGCGTGCGTGCTTCGCACCCGCGTGGACCCCGCCTGGCCCTCCGAAGGAATCCTCGGCAACCTGGCCCCGTCATCGTAGACGTCGCTGGAACACTGGTCCGCATGGAGTCCGTCGACCTGGTCACCCTCAGCGATGGGCAGATCCAACTGGAGCCTGACCGGGAGCAATCACCCTCGACCACGGCGGACCAAGCCCGATGGACCGTCCAGCGCCTTGCCACCCGAGCCACCTTGGGCACCATCGCCCTGGTGGCCGAAACGGCCGGAAATTCCTGGATTCGCACGCGCCTGACCATCACGGTCGATCCGAGAGCGGACACCTCCACCATCCACGCCATGGCCCAGGGGGTGGTACTGGCCTGTCGCTGGGCCTTCAACGCCCGGGGGGTCGAGGTCATCACTTGGCTAGGCGGGATGGATCCCACACTGCGCGCCGTAGTGCATGAGGCGGGCTTTCGTGTTCACCCCACCCCGCAACGCAAAGCCCTCGATGGCCCCCAGGGACTCGAGGATGCGTGGTACGCCGACCTCATCCCCGCGGATATGCGGCAATCGGACACCCGTCAATCGGGTCACCGTCCTCTCACCGCACGCGAGCACCATGTGCTGACGGCCATGGCCCGCGGTCGGTCGAACGCGCAGATAGCCCAGGATCTGGGGATCAGCGAGAACACCGTCAAGAACCACGTGCGCTCGATTCTCGAAGTGCTCCAGACTCCCTCACGTACCTCGGCGGTGGTGTTGGCCGTGCGAACCGGGCTCGTCTCCTTGCAGTGGGATTCGTCTCCCTAGCAGCCGGGCCCGATATTCCCGGACTTCCTCGACGGCGATCGCCAGCGCCTCATCGGGGTCAATCGCCCGGTTACTTCGGCGGGTTCGGCACCGCTCCCCCGTACCGGCGGTCTCGGGAGGCGTAGATCTCGCAGGCGTGCCATAGGTGCCGGCGGTCGAAGTCCGGCCACAGGGTGTCCAGGAACACCATCTCGGCGTAGGCGGACTGCCAGATCAGGAAGTTGGAGGTCCGCTGCTCCCCCGAGGAGCGCAGGAAGAGATCGACGTCGGGCATGTCGGGTTCGTCGAGGTACTTCGCGAACGTACGCTCATCGATCTTGTCCGGGTCTAGGCGCCTGGCCTTGACGTCGTCGGCGATCCTCTTGGCGGCGTCGGCGATCTCCGCGCGACCGCCGTAGTTGACGCACATGGTGAGCGTTAGCGTGTTGTTGTCCTTGGTGAGTTCCTCGGCGGTCTCGAGTTCATCGATGACCGACTTCCATAACCGCTTGCGACGCCCAGCCCAGCGCACGCGCACACCGAGTTCGTTCATCTCATCGCGTCTGCGTCGGATGACGTCGCGATTGAAGCCCATCAAGAACTTCACTTCATCCGGGGAGCGCTTCCAGTTCTCCGTGCTGAACGCGTACGCGGAAATGTGAGTGATGCCCAGTTCGATCGCGCCGTGCACGCAGTCGAGCAAACTCGCCTCGCCTTGTTCGTGGCCCTTGGTGCGGGGCAGTCCGCGCTCCTTGGCCCAACGACCATTGCCATCCATGACGATCGCCACGTGCTTGGGAATCAGCTCCGCGGGCAACTGCGGTGGTGTCGCCCCGGACGGATGCGGGGTGGGCTTGCGGCTGGGAGCCTTCTTGCGGGGCATCGGGAGATCCTCACAGATTCTCGACGCGGGAGTGCCAGGTGCGGTCAACCAAGGGCAGCGAGCGCAGGCCTCTCTCCAGGTGCCACTGCAGGAATGCAGCGACCAGACCGCTCGCTTCGGTGCGCTCACGCTGGGCGGAACCGTCGGCCGTTTCCCAGTCCCCGGAGAGCAGGGCGCCGAGCAGAGCGACGGTGAGGGGGCTGGGGGCGGCACTGCCGGGCGGCCGACAGGCCGGGCACATCATCCCGCCGGCTTGGATGTTGAAGGCGCGGTGCGGTCCGGGCTCCCCGCAGCGGGCGCAGTCGTCGAAGGACGGCGACCACCCGGCCACCGCCAGACTGCGCAGCAAGTACGCATCGAGGATGAGGGTGGGCTCGTGCTCACTCGCGGCCATGGACCGCAGCCCCGAAACGAGCAGCGCATAGTGCTGGATAGTGGGCTCGCGCTCTTCGGGAGTGAGCCGCTCGGCGGTCTCAAGCATGACCGTGCCCGCAGTCCACTTCGCGTAATCACCCGCAAGCTTTCCGCCGATCGCGTCGATCGTCTCTACCTGCGTCACGTTGTCCAGTGACTTACCCTCGTAGAACTGCACGTCAACGTGATTGAACGGCTCAAGCCGCGCACCGATGCGACTGGACGTCTTGCGCACTCCGCGTGCAACGGCCCTGACGCGCCCGTTGCCGCGGGTCAACAAAGTGATGATGCGATCTGCTTCACCCAACTTCTGGGTGCGCAGCACAATTCCCTCGTCGCGGTACAACGGCACGGTACATTCTCAC
>CAZQRR010000259.1:0-2462 GCA_964595675.1 uncultured Rubrivirga sp.
CGACCACGCCGGTGCGCGGATTCGCCGCGTGCACCATCTTGCCGTTGCCGATGTACATCCCGACGTGGCGAGCCCCGTTCCCGAAGTAGAAGACGAGGTCACCGGGCTGCGCCTGGCTCAGCGGGATTCGTCGCGTCACGGAGAACTGCGAGCGGCTGTAATGCGGAAGTGACACGCCCGCCTGACGCCAGGCGGTCATGGTCAGACCCGAGCAGTCGAAGGCACTGGGGCCGCTGGCGGCCGCGACGTAACGGTCGCCCACCTGCGACAGGGCGTACTGAACCGCCTTCGCAGCACGCCCGCTACCGGTGAAACCACCACCAGCGCTCGAGGATCCACCACCGGAGCTCAAGGCCGCCGCTGCTGCCGCCGCCGCCGCGCGAGCAGCCTCACGTTCCTCACGAGCCATCTGGGCGAGGCGTTGGCGCTGCTCCTCTTCGAGATTGTCGAGGATCTTCTGGGCGTCGGCGTAGCGGTCGTCGGCCTCTTCTTTCGCTTCCTTCATGCGATCGCGCAGGTCCTTCGCCCGAGCTTCCTTATCGAGGACGGCAGCCTCGGACTGGGCGAGCCGGAGCCGTGCCGTGGCCGTCTTGCGCAGGGCGGCGGCTTGGCCGCGCTGAAGGGCGTCGAGAGCCGCGGACTGGGCGAGGAACTCATTGGGGTCTTCGCTCAAGAGCAGTTGCAGCGAGGTGTCGAGGCCACCGGATGTGTAGGCGGCCCGGGCGAGGTCATCGACGGCGCCCAGGATCTCCCGCATCTCACGACGCTCTCGGCGGACCTTGGCCTTCAGCGCCTCGAGGGTGGTGCGGACTTCGGCGAGTTCATTGCGAGCTTCGTTGTATCGCTCAGTGGCCGCCTCGGCCTTGCCCTCGAGGTCTTGGACCTGGGCGCGGACCTGCTCGAGATTAGGCGCCGCCTGGGCCGGGGCGGTGAGGCCACCGGTTGCGATGAGGCCGGCGACGGCGAGGGTGATCCCGGCGAGCCGTGTCCGCTGCCGCAATCGCACCGTCAGCCTCCCTGCCTACTGCCGCGTGGGCCCGGAATATCGGGCCCTATCTGGGTGATCGGTCATTCCCGTCTGTGGGACGGCTTTGACCAGCCACGGGTTCCCCCAGGTAACAGAATGGTGACGACGCGCACCACGGGTGTCCTGGACCCATCTCAGGAAGGTCCCAGGCTCATGAAGCGAGGGCTGCCCTACGAGACCTCGCGCTCGAGCCGAAGTGGAGGAACCAGGCCGCAGTCCGCGAGCACCCCGAGGGCACGTGCGTGCTCCCCGTCGATGGGAACCGGGACGTCCGAGGGGTCCGGAACGCCCAGGAGCACGCTCACCACGCAATCACCACAGGCCAGACCGGCAACGACGCACGATCCGCAGTCGATGACGGTTTCAGGTCCGCTATCCATGCCCCGCACGTTATGTGGGGGGTGTGACAGCCGGTCTCCGCTCAGACTCCCCCGTCGCCCGGAGCCTCCTGGCTGGGACCACCGAACTCGGGCCTGGCCACGATCTCGATGCGGTCGGTCGCCGAGCACCACCGGCACCGAATGGACTCCACCTGCTCAGCCATCACCGTTCGCTCGTCGATCTGCACGTCACCAGCCAAGGTGGCGTGCCAGAACTCGTTCGATCGGACGGTTCTGATGACGTCGAATCGGGTCAGGTTGCCGCAGTGACCGCAACGCAGGCGGGTGGCTTCATCCGGAAGTTGCACAGACATGACGCGAACTTACCGGGGAAGCGAACGCGAATTCACCGGGGCGACGTCACACCCGGGCCATAGCATCGAATCGATGTCCAGCGCAGCCTCCGCCGATCAGCGAGCACCGCAACTGTCATTCGCCGACCTTGCCATCGAGGAGCCACTCGATCGCGTCACTTTCGTCGTCGTCGATCTCGAAACCACGGGCGGACCCGCCACATCCGCCGGTATCACCGAGATCGGTGCAGTCAAAGTCCGTGGCGGGGAAGTACTCGGGGAGTTCGCCACACTCGTCCGGCCAGAGTCGGCGATACCGCCTCACATCCAAGCCCTCACCGGCATCACCGATTCCATGCTCCTCGACGCCCCGTCGGTGGCCGGAGCCGTGGCGGCTTTCGGGGAATTCGCCGGCGATGCCGTTCTCGTCGCACACAACGCTCCTTACGACCTCGGGTTCTTGAAAGCAGCGTGCGCCTTGCACAACCTGAGTTGGTTCCCCGGACGATCCCTCGATACCGCGCGTCTGGCTCGAGTCGCACTGCAACGCGGAGAGGTCCGCAACTGCAAACTGGCCACCTTGGCCGCTCACTTCAACTCCCCCGTGGTCCCCGAACATCGAGCTCTGGCCGATGCGCGCGCCACCACCCACGTCCTGCACTGCCTGTTCGAGCGAGTCGGATCACTAGGGGTGCACTCATGGGCCGATCTGCGCGCATTCGTGTCTCGAGTATCTGCCGAACAACGCGCCAAACGGCACCT
>CAZQRR010000260.1:0-2453 GCA_964595675.1 uncultured Rubrivirga sp.
GTGCTGGTGGGTGTAGTCATGGCCGGGAAAGACTACCGATGGCTGCGGCGAGGGCTGTCCCAACGGACTCGTGGGCAGCCCAGGACCAGTGCATGCCATCGGGGTTCGCACTTCCATCGATCAAGCCAGGCCACACGAACGGTGCCGGATCCACCAGCGGGACATCGAGCCTCGCGGCAAGTCGTTTCGCGGCCGCCACCGAACTCGCGTGGTGCCGCTGGGTCGGGTAGTACGGGGAGTCGTATGGGCAGGGAGCGAGCAGTACGACGGGAAGTCCTGGTCGGATCAAGCGAATCGCCTCGATGATCCGGGTCAGATAGCGATCGGTGACCTGCTGCGGCAGCTGCCGAAACACGCCTCTGGTCACGGTGATGATGGGTGGAGTGAAGTTGCGGTAGGCGGCGCGAAGGCGTCGTCGTAATCCGCCTGGGCGCACATAGGGGATCGTGTTGCGCAACCACACCGGGATGGACGCGGGCAGTTGATCCATCCCGCCAAGGCCGATCACCACATAGTCCGCACGCGGCAGGTACACCCCGTAGGCGACCGGATCCTTGGTCAGCGCCCACCAGCCGTCGCGCGAGGTCCAGCCCTCCCGGGCCAGGAGATCCACGTGGGCATCGAGGACACCGGCGCACACCTGCGGGTACAACCGCGGGTCGGTGGGAGCCTCGATGCGCTCGGGTCCGTGGAAGGCGAGCGAATCGGCGATCACCAGCAGGTGGCGAACCGGTCGATGTGGAACCGGTCGATGTGGAACCGGTCGATGTGGAACCGGTCGATGTGGAACCGGTCGATGTGGAACCGGTTCATGAGGAATCGGCTCGGGATGGGACACGGGTGCATCCTGACACCGCCCCTCCCCCCGTTTTCCCCGGATTCCGGGGGATTCGCTTCGCTTCCCCCGGAATCCGTCCGAATCTGCGCATATCCGCCAGGCGTACAGTGCTCCGCCAGGCGTACAGTGCGCCCTCGTGACTGCACGGGGTTGGGCGCTCTTCGTCGCGCTGTCGGTTCTGTGGGGTATCCCGTACCTGTTCATCAAGATCGCGGTGGAAACTCTCTCCCCCGCCATGGTCGTGTGGGTTCGGGTGGCGCTCGGCGCTGCGATCCTGCTGCCGATCGTGCTGGCTCGTGGCGATATCAAGCGACTCAACCTGACCGACTGGTCATGGATCGTGGTGTTCGCGTTCGTTGAAATCGCACTTCCGTTCGGCGCGCTGTCCTACGCCGAGATCCGGCTGTCCAGTTCGACCACCGCGATCCTGATTGCCGCAGTTCCGATCGTGGCTGCGGTCATCGGCTGGCGAATCGGAATCGACGACCGAGTTACCAAATCGCGCGCTATTGGCCTGGCCATCGGCGTAGTCGGGGTCGTGACGCTCGTCGGCATCGATATCCGTGGGGATGACTGGCTCAGTGTTGCCGCACTGGGTATCACCGTGGTCGGGTACGCGTTCGGTCCGATCATCGTCGCAACCAAGTTGTCGCGGGCACCGGCGATGACGGTGATCACGATGGCACTTTCGATCAATGCAGTGGTGTACGCGCCACTAGCTTGGGTGACGCGCCCTGCAGGTGCGGTGCCAGCCGAAGCATGGTGGTCGGTGGTAATCCTCGGCGTGTTCTGCACGGCATTGGCGTTCATCACATTCTTCGCATTGATCGCCGAGGCAGGGCCGTCACGAACTACGGTCATCACGTTCATCGCGCCTGCCGTTGCTCTCATTCTGGGCGTGGCGATCCTGTCCGAGCCGATCACGTGGGGGATCGTCGTCGGCTTCCCGTTGGTGGTCCTCGGTTCGTTCCTCGCCACCAAACGTGCCCCCAGCGTGGAATCGGAGCCACATCCGTAGACGAAGTGCCTACACTGCGCGGATGAACAGATTCCTACGCATCGCAAGCACCCTTTTCATCGCCCTCGCCATGGGCCTCGGCCTGTCGATGGGCGCGGCGTCGGCCAAAGAGGACGTCACCCTCACGCTCACCGAATTGCCGGGCCAGATCCGCCTGATCCCGGGGGAAGCAGTGGAACTGCGCCTTGCCACGAACGTGACCACCGGATACTCCTGGACTGCCAAGGTCCGCGGTGACAAGAACGCGGTATCGGTAGGCAAGGGGATGTACAACGCACCGGAGACCGACCTGGTCGGCGCGCCGGGAACCACCTCGTGGCTGATCATCGCCGAGGAGCCGGGAACCGCGACCGTGCGCATCCTTGCCACGCCACCCGGTGGTGGAACACCGTCCGTGAGCAAACTCAAAGTCATCGTGATGAAGCCCTGATGAGGCCGTGATGCAGCAGCGGTGATGGGCTACAGCCTTCACCGACCGACACTTGCACGCGAAAACCCCGCGCCTGGTTGATCCAGGGGCGGGGTTTTCACCTGCGAACTGTTTCGGTGGAGCTGAGGGGATTCGAACCCCTGACCCCCTCCATGCCATGGAGGTGC
>CAZQRR010000261.1:0-2425 GCA_964595675.1 uncultured Rubrivirga sp.
GGGGGAATCTGGATCTCCTCCATGTCCAACTTGCGAGTCTTCTCGGCCTCGGCCGCCATTTCCTCATAGCGCTGCAAGCGGGCACGGGACTTGGTCTGTCGCGCCTTAGCGTTCGAGCGCACCCACTCGAGTTCATCGGTCAGACGCTTTTGCAACTTCGCGTCCTTTTGCCCCTCGACCTTCATGCGCGACGCCTTGGTCTCGAGATATGTCGAGTAATTGCCTTGGTACGGATAGGCACGGCCGCGGTCGAGTTCGAGGATCCACTCGGCGACGTTGTCCAGGAAGTAGCGGTCGTGGGTGATGGCCACCACCGTGCCGGGGTACCGCTCCAAGTACTGCTCGAGCCAGTTGACGCTCTCGGCGTCGAGGTGGTTGGTCGGCTCATCCAGCAGCAGGAGGTCCGGAGACTGCAGTAGAAGCTTGCACAGGGCAACGCGGCGCTTCTCTCCTCCGGACAGGACGGTCACGTCCGCATCCCCGGCGGGGCAGCGCAGGGCATCCATGGCCTGTTCGAGTTGGGCGTCCAGGTCCCACGCGTTCTTGTGGTCGATTGCCTCCTGCAACTGTCCCATTTCGGCGAGCAGGGAGTCGTAGTCGGCATCCGGGTTGGCCAGTTCGGCGGAGATCTCGTTGAAGCGATCCACCATCGCCTTGGTTTCGGCAACGCCGTCCTGCACGTTCTCCAGGACCGTCTTGGACTCATCCAATTGCGGCTCTTGCATCAAGATGCCGACGGTGTAGCCCTCCATCAACTTGGCTTCGCCGTTGGAGACGTCGTCCACCCCGGCCATGATCTTCAGCAGACTCGACTTACCCGCTCCGTTCGGGCCGACGACGCCGATCTTCGCTCCGGGCAGGAACGCCAGCGTGACGTCGTCGAGGACGACTTTGTCGCCGTGAGCCTTGCGGGCCTTTTGAAGTGTGTAGATGAACTCAGCCATGGGCACCTTTCCGTCGGGAAGGGAGCCTAGTTGCCCTCCACGAGGAGGAATTCACAGCGTGGACCGTGAGCGCGCGCCAGCCGAGAGTCCGTGGTGAGCAGCGGGGCATCCAGTAACTCCGCGACCGCAACGAACGCAGCATCGTATGCAGTGATGCTCCGTGAAAGATCCGCCACACGGCCCAGCAATGGACTAACCGGTATCCGCCCTATCGCCAGTTTCGAGAGCTCCCGCATCTCTTGGACAAATGCGGGCGCAGAGAGGACACCACGGAGCATTTGATGTCGAAGGCCTTGTGCGACCTCCGCATCGAAGCACTCTGGAACCCACCACTCATCGAAAACCTCGAGGTACTCCAGCACCTGTCCTCCGCGTCGGAGGGGTTGGGCGATAGTGTCGACGAAGGCAGACGAGTCAAGGACAACCGTGGTCATTCGAAGTCCTCACGCGCATCGAAGTCCCATCCCAAACGGTCATACATCTGCTGGGTTCGCTCAATGCGTCCCTCTCGAATGATGTCCGCCCCGCTCATCGATTCCGACGAGTCTGTCCCGTCTCGAGCCATGCGTTCTTGGCGGCCGCGCAGCCAGGCGATCGTCTCGGCATGACTCATGCGCCTGCCTGGAGTGGAGATCAAACCCAGTACGTATTGCTGCAGCGACTGGCCGCTCTCCTTGGCGGCGGCCGTGAGCCTGGCGTGAACTTCCGGTGGCACGTTCCGAATGAGGATGTTCGGCATGCTTGCATTATGCAAGCATGCCGAACAGGTGGCAATGCTCACGCCGAGGCCAGTTCCTCGAGCGACTCCTCCAGAGATTCCTCCACCTCGTCCAACTCCTCAGCCAGGGCGGCTGCGCCCATGACATCGGCCACGATCCGCGTCTCGCTCTCCGTGACCGCCGCGGACTTCACGCGGCTGAAGTCGGCGGTCCCGCGCGCGAGGTCCGGACCCACCGCGTAGGCCTCGACGTCGTGGTAGCGGACCACGTGCGAACCCTCGCCGCACGGACGCTCGACCTCGCGGCTCCTCAAACGCCCGTAGACGATCACCGGCATGCCCTTCTTCACCGAATTCGCCACGTTGCTAGCGAGATTCCGCCAGCAGGTCACCGACATGTAGTGGGTATCACCTTCGATCCATCGTTCGTTCTCCCGATCGAACCGCCGAGTATTCGATGCGATCCGAAACGAAGCGACCGGATCACCGTTGGTCGTGAACCGAAGGTCCACGTCTTTGATCACGTTGCCAATCAAGGTCATCATGACGTCGTTCATTGCAACCTTCACCCTTCTGCGGGGAATCTCCCCATCACCGGCAAGGTTCCGTCGGATCGCACAGACCCAAAACCCGGCACTCCCGATCTGTGGAGGCCGTGCGCGGCGACTGTGGATGGCCACGAGCCACTGGCTGGGATACTGACTCCCAAGCGCCCGTAGCTCAACGGATAGAGCAACCGGTTTCTACCCGGTCGGTTGAGGGT
>CAZQRR010000262.1:0-2425 GCA_964595675.1 uncultured Rubrivirga sp.
ACGGAGTGAGGGGCAGCACCTCGAGCGATGTCGCGTGCCGCCGAGTGCGCAGCACTGTGGAGTGCCAAACTGGCCAACGCAATCGACATCAACGAGACGGCGGATACCGCAACGACCACGATCGCCGGTATGACGAACGCAGCTTCCGCCACCACGTAACCACGCTCGCAGCGAAAGCCCCTCACTCGCATGCACATGTCAGGCACCCAGCATCGCCGCGAAAGCGCCCTGGACGACCGTCCAAATCAGATCCCTCACCGCCTCGCTGGTGAGCAGCTTGATCAGCACACCACCCAAACCAGCAACCGCAACCGTTCCCACCGCGTACTCAGCGGTGGTGAGTCCCTGGTCGTCGCGCAAGTTGGACAGGCGCTGCGGAGTGAGAACTCCGCGGACCTTCATCACAAGTGTTCCGTTCATGACATCTCTCCTCATCGGTTCTTCATCCGAGGAACCCACGGCTCCTCGGATGGCACCTATCGACCCTCGATGCGTGCTCACCCACCATCGCCCGTAGATCACCCGCTAGGAACACTGCGAAGTGCATCTGGGAATTGCGTTCACGCCGGCTGTGGATGGCGCAGATGCTTCAATGCACAGTGCCGTCAGCTGTCAGCCGAACATCGATCGCGCGAAACCGGCAACCACCGGCACAACGCCCACCAGCAGATACGCCGGCAGGAAACACAGGGCCAGCGGCGCAACCGCCCGGACGCCGGCAGCGCGAGCCCGAGCTTCCACATCCGCGCGGTATGCGTGGCGCATATCGACGGCAGCGGAGTCAAGGACCACGCTCAGGGGCGAACCACTGTGCTGGGATCGGATGATCGCCTGGGCAATCGGAGAGAGCGCCGGTTCATCCAGCCAGGTAGCCCAGGCAAAGTTCGGATCGGCTCCCAACTCGACGGCAGTGACCACGGACGCCATCCTCGATCTGATCGGATCGTCCACCGCGCGGGACACCACTACCAGCGCTTCAGGCACCGTCGCACCTGCCGCGATCGCTGTCGCCAAGAGATCGGCCACGACCGGTGCTTGGGCCAGCAACCCGCCGGTATCGGTGGCCTTTCGCCTTCTTGGACCGACGCGAGATCCGAATCGATACTCACGAACGCTTTCAGCAACCGAGTGTGTAGGAACCAACCGCGCCAGTCGCTCCCTGCTCGGTGAGGTCAACCACAAGGCTGCGGCAACACCGATGAACACAGCGCCGAGCAGACCCATCGCTGGCCGTCACACCAAACCGCGTTCGACCCGACGGACGATCGCACGCGTCCACAAGGCACCCACGGTTGTCAGCAAGACGGCGATAAGCAAAACGGTCAAGCCCACCGGAGATCCGAAGAACCATGCAATCGGATCGGCGCCTAACAGGTATCCCATCGCAACACCGATGACCGGAAGGAATGCGAGCATCCGGCTAGTCGCTCGCGGCGCCGCCAATTCATTTCGCAAAGTCGTCTGAAGCTCCTGCTGGGCGCGCAGCGACAGCGCGAGTCGCTCGACCGACACGGCGAGTCCTGATCCACGCATCACTCCAACGTGCCAACTGGCAGACAACTGCCGAAGCGGACCGGCAATTGCCGGATGGTGCAACGCATCGGCTGCATAGGCAGCGTCCACCGGGTCGCCGAATCGAGCAGCCGCCAGAGCGTTCGGCCAGATCGGTGGATTACCTGCGGAGCGCGCCAATGCCTCACTCGGGGTGCACCCGGCGCGCAGTTCCGCAGCGAGTGTTCGAAGCGCTAGTGCAAGTCGCTCGTGCACAGTCACAGGCTTGGCCTTGCGACGCGACAGGAACTGCTTCACCGAATCCGCTTCGCGTGCACCCCCGCCGTGGACTACCTCCAGACGTGTTAGTGACGCAGGCGAGATGAGAAGCCACACGGCCATACCCACGAAGATCGCGGCTGCACAAGCCATCAGCATGCTTGCCGCCTCAGCGCTCCACCTCGGATGTAGATCGGTTCCAATCGACATTCCCCCTGACCGTCGATAAAGGAGTGCACGCTGGCAACGGTGCGCACACCTGCTGAGTTCCGTTGAACGTGCACAACGGCATCCACTGCCGAGGTCAAGAGGGCGGACACTGCCTCACGCGGTACACCGGCCATAAGCCCCAGCGCTTGGATGCGCGTCGACACATCCTGCGGGGAATTCGCATGGACCGTGCCGCAACCGCCTTCATGCCCGGTGTTGAGTGCCGTGAGGAGATCTACAACCTCCGCTCCGCGAACCTCCCCCACCACGATTCGGTCCGGGCGCATCCGCAGTGCTTGTCGAACTAGATCTCGCATGGAGATATGACCAGCCCCCTCGATGTTGGGTGGCCGAGATTGCATTCGAACAACATGCGGATGGTCGGGTTGAAGTTCGGCGGTGTCCTCGACGATCACGATGCGCTCGGTGGTGGGAACCAAAGCGA
>CAZQRR010000263.1:0-2418 GCA_964595675.1 uncultured Rubrivirga sp.
GGTCGCGTCCCGACTATCCTGAAGTTGTTGATCCGGTGGTATCCAACCCTCCCCGCTGCCTCCGTGGTGGGCGGTGCGATCCACCGCCCACCACGAGATCGGCAGCACGGCATTCGAAGAACGACGCAGTACCAGCAACGCACGCAGTACTCCGGCAAGAACGAGAAGAAGGACGGCAAGCCACCATGGCGGCACAGAAGATCCGCATCAGGCTCAAGGCCTATGACCACGAGGTGATCGATTCCTCGGCGAAGAAGATCGTCGAGACCGTCACCCGTACTGGCGCGCAGGTTGCCGGTCCGGTTCCGTTGCCAACGGAAAAGAACGTGTACTGCGTCATCCGTTCGCCGCACAAGTACAAGGACAGCCGCGAGCACTTCGAGATGCGCACGCACAAGCGTCTGATCGACATCCTCGACCCAACACCGAAGACCGTCGACTCGCTCATGCGTCTGGATCTCCCTGCCGGCGTCGACATCGAGATCAAGCTGTAGGGAATCTGCCATGGAGAAGACGATCAAGGGTGTGCTGGGTTCCAAGCTCGGCATGACGCAGATCTGGGACGAGAACAATCGAGTCGTTCCGGTGACCGTCGTCAAGGTCGGTCCCTGTGTAGTAACCCAGGTACGCACCCCCGAGACCGATGGATACAACGCGGTGCAACTGGCGTTCGGCGCCATCGACCCGCGCAAGGTCAACAAGCCGATGACCGGGCACTTCGCCAAGGCCGGTGTGACCCCACGCCGCCACCTCGTCGAGTTGCGGACCGCCGACGCATCCGAGTACACGCTCGGCCAGGAACTCGGCCCGGACACCTTCGAGGCCGGCCAGCGCGTTGACGTCACCGGCACCACCAAGGGCAAGGGCTTCGCCGGCGTCATGAAGCGTCACGGCTTCGCTGGCCTGCGCGCCTCGCACGGTGTGCAGCGCAAGCACCGCTCACCGGGTTCCATCGGCGGCTGCGCCACGCCCGGCCGCGTGTTCAAGGGACTGCGGATGGCTGGCCGGATGGGCAGTGATCGGCAAACAACCCAGAACCTGAAGGTCGCCGGTGTGGATACCGAGAAGGGTCTGCTGCTTATCAAAGGTGCGATCCCTGGCCCCAAGGGTGGTCTGGTCCTCATCACGACCGCCGTCAAGGACGCGGTGAAGGAGGTCTCGGCATGAGTTCGCTCGAAGTCCTCGACCCAGCGGGCAAGAAGTCCGGTTCGGTCGACCTGCCTGCCGAAGTTTTCGACGTCCAGGTCAACATTCCGTTGATCCACCAGGTTGTCGTTGCCCAGCTCGCGGCTGCACGCCAGGGCACGCACGACACCAAGACCCGCGCAGAGGTCAGTGGTGGCGGACGCAAGCCCTACAAGCAAAAGGGCACTGGCCGCGCTCGTCAAGGCTCGACCCGCGCACCGCAGTTCGCCGGCGGTGGCACGGTGCACGGTCCTACGCCGCGTGACTATTCCCAGCGCACCCCGAAGAAGATGAAGGCCGCTGCACTGCGCGGGGCGCTGTCAGATCGGGCTCGCGAGGGTCGCATCCACGTCGTGACGTCGTTCGCTTCGACCGATGCCCCCTCCACCAAGGCCGCCATCGCCGCGCTCGCCGCGGTGGGTGCCGAGGGCGCTTGCCTCGCGGTGGTCACGCGAGATGAAGAGACCTCGTGGCTGAGCCTGCGCAACCTGCCGAACGTGATGGTGGTCGCGCCGGACCAGCTCAATACCTACGACGTCCTGGTCAACGACCGCGTCGTGTTCACCGAGGCTGCCTTCGCGGCGTTCGTTGCCGGCCCGACCGCCGGCAAGGGTGCGAAGGCCGTCGCTGCGGAAAGTGAGGTGCAGGCATGAGGATCGCCGATCCCCGCGATGTCCTGATCGCCCCGGTCATCTCCGAGAAGAGCTACGGCTTGCTCGATGAGAACAAGTACACCTTCATCGTCGCCCCCGATGCCAACAAGACGCAGATCAAGGTGGCCGTCGAGCAGGTGTTCGGTGTGAAGGTCACCGGAGTCAACACCAACAACCGCGAAGGCAAGCGCATTCGCACCCGCCAGGGCTTCGGCCGTCGTGCATCCACCAAGCGCGCGATCGTCACAGTTGCGGCAGGCGACCGAATCGACATCTTCGGAGGGCCGGTCTCCTGACCGGCGTGAGAAGTACGGAAGAGGAACGGACACACCATGGCAATCCGTAGGTACAAGCCCACGACCCCCGGTCGTCGCGGCTCGAGCGTTGCCGATTTCGTCGAGATCACGCGATCGGAGCCGGAGAAGTCCTTGCTGCGCCCGCTGTCCAAGTCCGGCGGTCGCAACAATTCGGGCAAGATCACCACTCGCCATAAGGGTGGTGGCCACAAGCGTGCTTACCGACTCATCGACTTCAAGCGTGCGGACAAAGACGGCGTGCCCGCCAAGGTCGCGCACATCGA
>CAZQRR010000264.1:0-2395 GCA_964595675.1 uncultured Rubrivirga sp.
AAGGATGTCTGGGGCTTGGCGTGCCCCGGTGGTGACGTCATAGTGCAAGCCATCGCTCAGGTTGCATGGAACGTCCTGCACGACGGTATGGATCTGCAAGAGGCCGTCGAAGCACCTCGAATCGCTGCATTCAACGCACCCAGTGCCTTCCATCCTCACCCCAGTGCCGATCGACTGGTATTCGTCGAGAAGCGGATCGGTGCGGATGACTGCGACGAGCTGCGTCGACGCGGACATGCGGTTTCCATGTGGCCCGATTTCGAATTCGATGCGGGATCGGTCCAGACGATCATGCTCAAACACAACTCGGATGACGACCCGTACTTGCTGACCGGCGCTGATCCTCGGAGAAGCGCTTACGGCTTGGTGGATTGACAGGAGATCATGTGATAAACCTCGACACGACGATCGCAGACACACAGTCGCTCATCCGCATCGATAGTCAAAACCCCGGTGTTCAGGAGAGTGCCTGCGCTGAATGGGTGGGTAACCGCCTTGCCGGTATGGGTCTTTCCGTCGCATCCGAAGTGGTCGAAGGCAATCGGCGCAATCTCATCTCCACCGTTCCCGGATCCGGTTCCAGCCCTCGACTGGTCCTCTTGAGCCACATGGACACGGTCCCTATCGGCGGAGGCTGGACGCTTCCCCCGCTCGAGGGGATCATCAAGGACGAGCGCATCTACGGCCGTGGCTCCTGCGATATGAAGGGCGGCATGGCGGTGGCCCTCGGGCTGCTCGAAAGCTTGGTCACAACCGGCACGGAAGTAAGCGGTGATGTCGTCTTCGTCGCCACCGTCGACGAAGAAGCACCCGATATGGCCGGGGCCCAACACCTCGTCGCGTCGGGATTGCTCAGGCCAGACGATCAGGTCCTGGCACTCGAACCGACCGGTATGCGCCTTCGGGTAGCACAGATGGGACTTCGGTGGATCGAGATCACTGTCACGGGTCGCATGGCGCACGCAGGGCGAGCGCATCTGGGGATCGACTCTGCGCACGTGATGGCCCGCATCGTCGATCGGCTCAAGCAGCACGTGCAGTCCCTGCCCTATGAAGACGAGATCCTGGGCCGTCCGAGATTCACGTGCGGCATCATCAACGGCGGGGTCGCTACCAATGTCGTGCCTCCATCCACCACCGCTTCGTTCGATATCCGGATCGTCCCTCCGATGACGATCGACGACGTGATCTCCATGGTCGAAACGATTGCAACGGAAGTGATGCATGACTTCCCGGGAGCTACCTTCGCGATCACGCCGTTGGGCGCACCACGACCACCCGTGCGGGCTGAGGAGTCCAGCAAGATCGTTTCGGGTTTGCGCTCTGCCTACGGAGCTGAAACCGGTCATCAACTGGCGCATGGAGGAGACGACGGACACGAGGCGTATACCGATGCGTCCATGGTCGCGGCGTTGACGGGCAGCACCTCGTGCACGGTGATGGGACCCGGTTCGACCGATCAAGCCCACACGGCCGATGAGTTCGTGCCGATTGCGGATCTCGATCTGGCGGGACGCGTCTTGTGGCGACTCGCCCGAGACTGGTAGAACACTGGTACCACTACCAACAGGAGGATCAGTGCTTCCCAGCGTCGCGGACCTCCTGGAGATCCCGGAGATCCGACGCGGAGATCCGATCGTGCTTGCCGGCAAGTCTTCTTTGGATCGATCCGTGAGATGGGTCCACGTGAGCGAGCTTCCCGACATCGGATCGATGTTGGCCGGTGGCGAGGTGCTCTTGACGACCGGTGTCGCTTTGCCCAAGTCGAATCACGACACCCAGCGGTACGTCCACGATCTTGCCGACGCGGGGATCGCCGCCCTCATCGTGGGACTCGGGCGCGGGTTCGACAAATGCCCCGACGCCATGATCGACGCCGCTGAGTCTCGAGCCGTCCCCTTGATTGAGCTCCGCTCCACGATTCCGTTCGTGACCGTCACCGAAGCGGTTCATTCACTGATCGTCAATCGGCATATGGTCGAGTTGTTGCGGGCGGAGCGAACCCACGAGACGTTCACGACACTGGAGTTGGAGGGCGCCTCCCTCGCCACGATCCTGCGCGAAGCGGCGACCTTGGCCCAAGCTCCGATAATCCTCGAGGATCTATCCCATCGCGTACTGGCGTACAACGCACACGGACGCTTCGATGAAGACGTCCTGTTCGCGTGGGAGGAACGCAGCAGGCGCTGCCGCAGCACCGAGCGCACGGCGACATTCGAGGACATGGGTTGGATCGCCACGAATGTCGGTGCTCGCGGTGAAACCTGGGGGCGCCTGATAGCCGTCGTCACCGCCGAGCCGTCCCCACAGCAGAAGATCGTGGTCGAAAGGGCCGCGTCTGCCATCGCGATCCATCGATTGCTGGAGCGTGATGAGATCGCGATCGAGCATGATG
>CAZQRR010000265.1:0-2369 GCA_964595675.1 uncultured Rubrivirga sp.
ATGGTCGTGGCGTGCGGGTGGACTTCCTCGACGTCGGCGAACGGTAAGTCTTCCCACCGTGCTCGTAGTTGTGGGGCGCATCGGTCGGCCCCACGGAGTCCGCGGGGCGGTGAGCATCGAAGTCCGCACCGACGAGCCTGATCGGCGCTTCTTCGAAGGGGCTCGCTTGCTCTCCGATTCCGGTCGGGATTTCACCGTCGCATCGGTCACCTGGCACAGCGGCAGATTGCTACTCACCTTCGAGGGCTATCCGGACCGAACTGCAGTCGAGCAACTTCGTGGCCAGGTGCTGAGCGTGGATCGGCCGGAGGACGAGCGGCCGGAGGATCCTGACGAGTTCTACGACTCATCGCTCGTGGACTGCCGGGTATTCGATGGAGCCGGGGCGCTCATCGGGGTTGTCCAAGAGGTGGCGCATCTGCCGGCTCAGGACATGCTGGTTATTCGCGCAGCTGGTGATGAGGATCGCGAGATCCTCATCCCCTTCGTCGAGGAGTTCGTTCCCCGCGTGGATATCGCGAACAAGACGATCATCGTCGCCCCGCCCGAGGGTCTACTCGACGAGGAAGACTGATGCGGATCGACATCGTCAGCATCTTCCCGGAATACCTATCACCGCTTGAACTTTCGCTGGTTGGCAAGGCGCGCGAGTCAGGTCTGATCGATATCGCTGTCCACGACCTGCGCACCTACGCGACCGACAAACACCGCACCGTGGATGACACGCCCTACGGCGGTGGGCCGGGCATGGTGATGATGCCCGAGCCGTGGGGTGCAGCCTTGGACGACGTTCGCGCAGCCAGCGATTCGAAACCGGTGTTGATAATCCCCACGCCCTCGGGTCACCGATTCGAGCAGGCAACTGCGGGGGAGTTGGCAACGGCTGCTCGTCTGGTCATCGCCTGCGGTCGCTACGAGGGCATCGACTCGCGTATCGCCGAGCATTACGGCGCGCGCGATGACTGGGCTGGGGTGCGCGAGGTGAGCATCGGCGACTACGTTCTCGCCGGCGGCGAGGCGGCGGCCTTGGTGATGGTCGAAGCGATCGCCCGGCTCATTCCCGGCGTGTTGGGTAACGCCGAGAGTGCGACTGATGATTCGTTCAGCAAGTCCGAAGGGCCAGCCCTGGAGGGCCCGGTGTTCACCAAGCCGCCCGTGTGGCGGGAACTCGAGGTGCCGCAGGTCTTGTTGTCCGGTGACCATGGCCGGATCGCGCAGTGGCGCCAGGAGCAGGCTCGTGAGCGCACCGAGCAGCGCCGCCCCGACCTCTCGTCCTAGGTGAGTGGTCACCCGGAAACACCCGAGAGGGCGTGTGGCACACTTGGGCGCTCGCCCGACGTCTGCCACAAGGGACACACGAGGGTGATCCACTCCACCTAACCGTGGGCGACTTGTGGCGCTTGCAGGAAGAGAAGTAGCGATGAAGACCCTCGATTCCGTCGATGCCGCGGTACTGCGTGACGACATCCCTGAATTCCGCGCCGGCGACACCGTGAAGGTTCACGTCAAGGTCGTCGAAGGCAACAAGACGCGTGTCCAGGTATTCCAGGGCGTGGTGATCGCTCGCTCGGGCTCCGGCGCCAGCGAGACCTACACCGTTCGCAAGGTTTCCTATGGTGTGGGCGTCGAGCGCACCTTCCCGCTGCACTCTCCCGTGGTGGAGAAGATCGAACTGGTCACCAAGGGTGATGTGCGTCGCGCCAAGCTCTACTACCTTCGTGGACTTCGCGGCAAGGCGGCCAAGATCCGTGAACGTCGCGACAACACGTCCGCTGCTTCCGCACCCGCCGCGAGCACGGCGCCTGCGGCTCCGGCTGAGACTGCAGACACCGCACAAACGGAGGACTGACCTTGGCCGACCGGGAGCGGCAATCCTGGTGGGACATTCCGGTAACGATCGCGATCGCACTCGGCGTCGTTCTGCTGATCACCACCTTCGTGGTCAAGCCCTTCTCGATTCCCTCGGGATCGATGGAGAACACCCTGCAGATCGGTGATCGAGTCCTGGTCAACCGCATGGTCTACCGAACCCGGGATGTCGCGCGCGGTGATGTGGTGGTCTTCAACGGATCGGGTTCGTTCGTCCCCGCTCAGGTGGTCCCCGATCGAGATCCCATCACCGGGGCACTGGTGTGGGTGGGACAGTCCTTCGGGCTGGTCGCCCCCGATTCGACGGACTTCATCAAGCGGGTGATCGGAGTGGGCGGTGATCGGGTGACATGCTGCGACGAAGAAGGTCGCATCCTGGTCAACGGTGAACCGATAGATGAGGACTACCTGTTCCCCGGTGACGCGCCGAGCCTTCAACCGTTCGATGTGGAAGTCCCAGATGGCAAGTTATGGGTCATGGGTGATCACCGTTCGGCCTC
>CAZQRR010000266.1:0-2329 GCA_964595675.1 uncultured Rubrivirga sp.
CTGAGTCCTGACTCGGACACGCGCTCTCCCCGCACTCATCGGTGGCCCCCGCGCCCACCGAACCGGACTCGGGGAGGATAACCCGCATGCGGCGAAGTGACTTCTGGGAACGGCTGAATGCCGTGCTCGGTGACGACTACGCCGCTTCCTGGTCGCGCGACGTCGTACTGCCTGCGCTGGGGTTGAGCGTCCAGGAGGCCTTCGACCGCGGGGAGGAAACCGTGATCGTCTGGCGAGCCGTGTGCGAGGTGGTGGAGGTTCCATCGTTCTTGAGGTGAAGGTGGATAACGGCACAGCGGCGTAGGCTGCAGCGGTGCCGGACCTGCAATTCCTGACGATCGTCACCTTCGGTCGTAGCGGCAGCACTGCTCTCCAGGCCGCACTCAACGCCCACCCGGACACCATCATCCGCGGTGAGAACTATGCGGCGCTTCGCGGCATCCAGGCCTACGTGGATTCCGTCGTCGCTGCAGCCGATAGGCATCACGCCGGCAAGCCGCAGCATCCGTGGTTCGGCACCGCTCGTCTAGATCCGCAAGCGGTGTTGGTCGATCAACGACGCCACGTGATCGAGTACCTGCTGCGGCCCAAACCCACCACTCGGTGGACCGGCTTCAAGGAGGTTCGTTACGAGGTGGGGCATTTCGCCGACTCCGATTCCCTCGCGAACCATTTGCTGTTCTTGAACACTCTGCTTCCGGGCATGCGGTACCTGGTGAACGTGCGCGATCCGCAGGCTGCGTCGAGCAGCGGATGGTGGAGAGAGCACCCGGATGCACTCACGGCCCTGACAAGCACGGTGGCGAACCTCGAGGTGGCGACCGCACTCGTGCAAGCAGTTCTCGGTGATGGTCGCGCAGTGATGATCGACCACGACCGATGGATGGTCGATCCGATGATCGTGGTGCGAGCCCTCGATGAACTCGGCTTCCCCGTGGATGAAGCAACAGTTCGGGCGTCGCTCGCTGAAGACTTGACCCACGGGAAGGGGTCGTCGACGTGACGGCATCGGTGGAGGCGAACATCGATCCTGCTGATCCCCGCGATCCGCGCGATCCCCTGGACACAGCGTCGGTCCACGCCGTGCAACGGCGCAGCGTCGCGACCCTCACGGCCAGCCAGGTACTCGGGGGCGTGGCGGTAGCCGGCTCGCTGCCCGCAGGCGCACTGATCGCAGCTTCCATCAGCGGCAGCGAGGCGGCGGCCGGACTCGCACAAACCTTCGGTGTCCTAGGAGCCGCCCTCTTGGCGTTACCGCTTGCTCGATTGGCTTTGACGAAGGGCAGACGTGCCGCACTGTCTTTGGGCTACCTACTCGGTGGCATCGGTGCGCTCGTGGTGGTCGTCAGCACCGTGCAGCGCTCGCTGTTCGGTGTGTACGCCGGTTGCCTGCTGGTGGGTGTCGCCTCGGCCGCCGGACTCCAGGCCCGCTACGCCGCAACGGATCTGGCCACGCCACGGCATCGCGCACGCAGTCTGTCCTTGGTGGTGTGGGGGGCCACTATTGGCGCCGTCGCCGGGCCGAACCTGCTCGACGTGAGCGGACTTTGGGCGCTGGCCTGGGGGTTGCCGCAACTCACCGGGCCGTACCTCGTTGCCTGCGTCGTCACGATCACCGCCGTCGTGGTTCTCGTCGTATTCCTGCGCCCGGATCCCTACCGCGAATCACTGAAGTTGCGCGGCGCCGATGGGCCCGGGGTGGTGCACCCGCGGCTGCGCGATGGCATCGAACACCTCAAGTCCCGCCCGCGCGCGATATTGGGTATCGCCGCGATCGCCGTCGGTCACGTGGCGATGGTCATGGTGATGGTCATGACTCCCGTTCACATGGCGCACGTGGATGTGCGGCTGCAGCTCATCGGGCTGGTGATCAGCGTTCACGTCGCGGGCATGTACGCCTTCTCCCCGCTGGTGGGTATGGCGGTCGACCGGTTCGGACGGATTCAGGTCATCCTCGTCGGCGTGGTGATCTTGCTGATCTCCATGGTCATCAGCGGGCTATCGGCCGCCGACGACGTCCTGACCCTCGGCATCGGGTTGTTCCTGCTCGGCCTGGGGTGGTCGTGCACGTTGATCGCCGGATCCACGCTGGTCACCGACGAGGTCGAACCGCGGGAACGGCCCGCGGTCCAGGGCTTGTCGGACCTGACGATGAACGTGGCCGGCGCCCTCGGTGGAGTGGTAGCCGGCCTGGTCGTGTGGGTCTCCTCCTACGCCGTGCTCAATGCGGTGGCGGCCATCCCGGTGCTGGCCCTGGCCGCCTGCACTGCACTTCCGGCGTGTCGGAGGCATTCGAACACCCGTTCGATGTAGTTTCTGCCTCGACGGA
>CAZQRR010000267.1:0-2317 GCA_964595675.1 uncultured Rubrivirga sp.
CTTGCACGTCCTCTTGCACGTCCTCTTGCACGGTCTCCAACGTCTCGGGTGTCGGATCCGGCATGGGACTTGCCGTGGCACTCGCCGTGGGACCGGCGGTGGGCTCCGCGGCTGCTGGTTCCCGCGACTGCGCATAGGAGAACGTGACCCGTCCGGTCACCGGATGCCCGTCGGCTGAGACCACGCGGAACGCGACGGAGTACTCACCGGGGGGTAGGTCTGCTGGCCACGGCACCTTCACGTCTGTGCCAGGCGGCGGTGTTTGGGGGACTTCGGTCACCACCACCGGGTTGTCTTGCGCATCGAGCACCGAGATCTCCACGAGATCGGTCAGCAGCTCCTCGCTGAAGGTGAGCACCACTTCCTCGGGTGCCACGTCTAGCGACGCGCCATCCTCGGGGGTGCTGAAGAGGAGTCCGGCGTGCCCGGCGGCCCCCGATGCGGGGATGATCACGAGCAGCACCGCAGCGACGAGCGAGAGCAACCAGCGCATGTTTCCAGCGTACGCTGCGAAGAGTCGGTGCACGATTTCGTCCTAGACTCCCCAAGGTGACAGGCACCGAGTTCGAGCAGATCGCACTCATCCTGGTGCTCGCGGCCGTGGGCGGCGGCTTGGCGAAACTGCTGCGCCAGCCGGTCCTGGTCGCGTACATCATCGTCGGGATCCTCGCCGGGCCTGCGGTGCTCGGATTGGTCTCCAACGGCGAATCCATCGAGGTGTTCGCCAAGATCGGCATCGCGATCCTGCTCTTCCTCGTGGGCCTGAAACTCGACATCCACTCGATACGCATGACCGGCTGGGTCGCGCTGGTCGCTGGCGTGGGGCAGGTGGTGCTGACCGCAGCCTTGAGTTTCGTCATCGCCCTGGGGCTCGGCTTCGCTGTGGTGCCCTCGATCTATGTCGCCGTCGCACTGACCTTCTCGTCGACGATCATCGTCATCAAGCTTTTCTCGGACAAGCGTGAGTTGGACCAACTCCACGGGCGAATTGCCGTGGGCATTCTCATCGTGCAGGACCTCCTCGTCATCATCTCGATGATCGTGGTCGCCTCCCTCGGTCAGGCAGGCCAGACATCAGCCTCGGAAACGGTCGTACGAACTGTTGTGGGCGGGGCAGCGTTCCTCGGTGGGGTGGTGTTGGTCTCGCGATTCATCGTCCCCCGAGTCCTGGAATGGCTAGCCAAGAGCCAGGAACTCACGCTGCTGTTCGGCGTCGCGTGGGCGATCGCACTTGCTGCGGTTTCGTACGCGCTAGGACTGAGTCTGGAGATCGGAGCGTTCGTCGCGGGCGTGGCACTGGCTTCCACGCCCTACCGCGAGAGTCTGGGCGCACGTCTGGTGAGCCTGCGCGACATCATGATCCTGTTCTTCTTCATCGAACTCGGGATATCGCTTTCCTTCGACTCCGCACTACAGCAGTTGGTCCCCGCCCTCGTGCTGTCGGTCTTCGTGCTCCTGGCCAAGCCGATCATCGTCATGGCGATCATGGGCATCCTCGGCTACCGCAAGAAGGTCTCATTCAGAGTCGGGGTGGCCCTCGCGCAGATCAGCGAGTTCTCATTGATCTTGATCGCCCTGGGCTACTCACTCGGTCAGGTGGATGAGTCCATCCTCGGGCTCGTCACCCTCGTCGGCATCATCACCATCACGATCTCCACCTATTTGATCGCGTACACGCAACCGCTCTTCGATCGACTCTCGCCCGCACTGTCCATCTTCGAACGTAAACGCCCAGACTCACTGGAGGAGGAGGAACGCCTTGAGCACCCGTACGACGCCATCATCATCGGTGCGGGGCGCCTCGGAGGCGAAGTGGCACGTGGCCTGGCGGTTCGTCATGCCAATTTGCTCGTGGTCGATTACGACCCGCAGGCGCTGCGCAACATCGCCGGGTCGAACATAACCACGTTGTACGGCGATGTTTCCGAACCCGACTTCGCAGCGTCGCTGCCCTTCCACGAAACCGATTCGGTCATCTGCGCTGTGCCCAGTCCCTCGACGAACCTGGTACTGCTGCAGACACTTCGTCGTTACGACTTCGACGGTGGTATCTGCCTGACCGCGATGGACTCACGCACGGCGGACATGCTCGGTGAAGATGGCGACGTCACGATCATCCGTCCGTACTCCGTTGCCGCGCAGAGCGTCGTCAGTCAGATCGACATCCCCATCAAGGGTGAGAAGAAGATCGACCCGCCGAATGAACCCGTTTAGAAGGCTTCCTCCGGCAACTTCATGATGTCGTCGTCGGTGGCTTCGGCTACAGCACGCTCTGCGGTGAGCAGCGGAAGGCGATTGCGCGCGAACCACTTCGCGG
>CAZQRR010000268.1:0-2310 GCA_964595675.1 uncultured Rubrivirga sp.
TGCGCGGCACCGGACCCGTAGCCCTCCCAGTTGTAGATCGTGTAGAACGCGGCGTCCTGCCAATAGCGAGGCCACTTGGTCACGGGTGTGGCACGAAGTTGCTCCATGAGTTCGCGGGCTTGTTCCCCACCCAGGATGCGCTTGTGCTCCTCGAGCATCATCCACGTTGAACCGTCGGCCAGATCGTCATTCATCTGGTAGGCCCCGAAGTAGCGGTTGCCACCACCGCCTTGGACGTCGTATCGGCCTTCGCTTTCTCGCTTGACGATGCAACGTCGTCGTTCTTCGGACTTGGCGGTGAAGAATTCACCGCGATACAGGCTGGGTTCGATCCCCCGCATATCCAAGGTCTGGGGAGATTCGGTGGTGAATTCCACCATCTCCGCCTGGACGAGGGTCCGCTGGAACTCCACCGCGGCTGCACTGGAGGCCGGGGCCATCGAATCGCGGGCACCGATCCGCTTACTCGCAATGGCCGCGAAATGGCTGGGAGCTTGGGCGGCGGGGATCACCCCCACGCCGCTGGGCCCGCGCCCGACGGCATTGGCGCCGACGGCCAGGGTAGGTACGACTACTGCCAGCGCTGCCAGGGCGGCGATCAGCGTCGAACGTCTTTTCCAACGGGCATTCCAGTCGAGGAACCGTGCGGTCATGCACCCTTCACAGGTCGGCCCGAACGCCCTCGCGGCGTCGGGGCCACAGCACAGGTCGAGCGCCCCAGCGGCCATCGGTCCGTCCGCCGGAACTCCCCAGGGCACACGTCCCCCGGCAACGGCTCTCACGTCGTCCGGGGTGGTGGACGCAGCCCTCCCCACCGGCATAGGTGACCAGCAGGGGTGCTGTGAGTTCTACAGATAGTCGATCACGATCGAGCAGGACTGCCCCTAGGTGTTTCCCACACATATCGGACATATCGAATGTGACATGTCTCCCATTTTCGTGGGACATTTCTGCGACATTCGGGCATTTGGCTGCCAATCAGACATTCCTCGACGGGGACGTCTGGCCGCTACCTATACGCTCACGCGCGTGAATATTCCTGCCGAGACCTTCTGGATCTTCGCCCTCGCCCTGCTTATCTTCGGCAGCGTCTTCGTCTTCCTCGGACTCTCCAGCGAGCGCAACTACTGGTCCCAGCGCGACCCCTCAGGCAATGCCAAGAAAGACGCCACCAAGTTCTCCAAGGTTTACGCCAACGCCTTCAAGTACGCGACCGGCGAATACCGCGCTCCCCTGCGCATCGCAGCCATCGGCGTGATCCAGTGGTACCTCGCGATCGTGTGCGCGATCGTGGCCGTCCTCTTCGGTGTCTAGATGTGGCCGTTTCGCCGGCGCCGGGCGCCGCAGATCGACTGCGTCACGCTTGCTGAGGTCTGCGAGTCCGAAGCCGACTATCCCGTATTCACCGTTGGGCAATCTCGACTGACGGACTCCTTCGCCGCCCTGGAGTTCTCCTCGGACTCACCCACCCGCTTCCTGCCCGGGACCATCGTCCCGATCATCGATCCATCGATGAACAAGATCGCCGATCTGGAGATCCGAATCGAAGGCCACGTCGTGGGCTATCTGCGCCCGCCGGCCTTGGATGCGGCCATCTCCTCGCTCGCGACCCACGGCGCTCGAACACTTCAGGTTCCGGTGATGCTGCTGTCCACGCCAGCAGGCCCGGAGGTGCGGGTCCACGCATGCCTATCCGGCCCCCTTGCTGACGACAAACTTGCTGACGACAAATAACGAGGACTCCCACGTGACACATCGCTGGTTCACCGAGAACGACGACTCCCACTCGCAGGCCTATGCCGAGCGTTTCCGCGAGTTGGCCGCAGAGGGAAGTGATCTCGACGGTGAGGCGCGTCTCCTCGATGCCATCGCGAAGCCGGGCAGTTCCATCCTGGACGCCGGCTGCGGGCAGGGACGTACGGCTCGAGCACTCACCGTCCGCGGGCACGCCGTGGTGGCCGTGGACATCGACGAGGTGTTGCTGGACGCAGCGAGGATCGATAACCCCGGTCCTACGTACGTCCTGGCCGATCTCGCGACGCTGGATCTTCGCAACCACGACGGTGCTCCGTTGCAATTCGATGCAGCAGTCAGCGCCGGCAACGTGATCACCTACGTGGCACCCGAGACCGAAGTGGATGTCCTACGCGCGGTGCGCAGACACCTGAAGCCCGACGCACCCTACGTTCTGGGCTTCCACACCGAGCGCTATTCGACCCATGCGTTCGATCGTCATCTGGCTGCAGCTGGGTTCACGCTGGAAAGCCGCTTCTCCACCTGGGACTTGCGCCCCTGGCGTGACGACGCCGA
>CAZQRR010000269.1:0-2272 GCA_964595675.1 uncultured Rubrivirga sp.
TCGGGGTGACCCACGGGGGCCACTCCACCGATCGCGAAGCCGGTGGCGGTGCGGACGTCGTCGGCGTTGGCCTTGGTGATCGTCGCGTCGTCGAGAATTTTCGAGAGTTTGTCCGTATCGACTCGGTGCCCACCGGAGGCGATGACGAGAACTGGCTCTCCGTCGGCCAGGAAGATGAGCGAGCTCGCGATCTGGCCGACCTCGATGCCGAGGGCATCGGCGGCTTCCTTCGCGGTGCGCGCGGAGTCGTCGAGGTGCCGGATCTCACCGGTTGCGCCCAAGCGGGCGAGGGTTTCGCGGACGCGGATCACCGACTGCTGTTCGAGGGGGCCAGGCATGGCGGTGAGCGTAGCGAGGCGCGGTAGTTGCGAGGTGGTGTGCTCGGGAGTGTGCGCGCGAGTATTCGTGAGGGCGGCACGCAGGCAGCACGGTGCGCTGCAGGCTAATGTGGAACGCGACGCCGACTGAGGAGTTGTGTGGCGCAGATCTAGCAGGGGAAGGGGTGGCACACGCACATGCTCGTGGCTTCCCTCGCTCTCGTCGGCTTGGCCGCCGCGCTCGTCCCGCTGCTGGTGCGGTACCTAGGTCGGTACACCGGCTACGTGCTCGCGGTCGTCTTCCTCATCGCCGCAGGGCTGCTGCTCGTCGATGCCCCGGAAGTGATGCGCGGGGAGACGATCGTCCAGTCCTGGCAGTGGGTGGCGGCCTTCGATGTGCAGTTCACGCTTCGACTCAATGGTCTGGCGCTGCTGTTCGCGATGCTGGTCTTGGGCGTAGGGGCGCTAGTCCTCAGTTATGCACCGCAGTATCTGGACCCGAACTACGAAGTCGGTCGGCTCTACACGGTGTTCACGCTCTTCGGTGCGGCGATGCTCGGGGTGGTCTTATCCGGTGACTTGATCCTGCTGTTGGTGTTCTGGGAGATCACCAGTTTGAGCAGTTTCCTGCTCGTTGCTGGCAGTGGCAAGGCTGGAACGTGGCCTGCAATCCGGGCCTTGGTCATCACCGGGCTCGGTGGTCTCGCGCTGTTCGGTGCCGTAGTGCTGCTGGCCGTACGGACGGGGACGACGAACATCGCGGAAGTCTTCGCGATCGCACCGGAGCGCTTGACCACCACGGAACTATCCATCGTGGCGGCGTTGATCATCCTCGCTGCCTTCACCAAATCGGCGCAGGTGCCGTTCCACTTCTGGCTACCGGGTGCGATGGTCGCCGTCACACCCGTCAGCGCGTACCTGCACGCGGCCACGCTGGTCAAGGCCGGCATCTATCTGCTCCTTTTGATGTCGCCGTTGTTCCTGGATTTCCCCGCTTGGAACATCACGCTGCTGGTCTTCGGCCTCGCAACGGCGGTGTTCGGTGCGTTCGAGGCGCTGCGGCAACGTGACCTCAAGGCGCTGCTTGCGTACTCCACGGTCAGCCAACTCGGCACCATGGTCGCGCTTGTGGGTGTGGGAACGTCCGACGCACTGGCAGCCGCGGCACTCCTTGTCGCTGCACATGCGCTGTTCAAAGCAACGCTGTTCATGCTCGTCGGCATCGTTGACCGCGAGGCCGGCAGCCGCGATCTGAGTCAGTTGTCCGGGCTATGGCGAGCGATGCCGATCACCGCGGCGCTCACCGGGTTGGCTGCGATGTCCATGGCCGGTGTTCCGCCTCTTGTCGGTTTCGTTGCGAAAGAAGAGGCGTTCTACTCGTTCTTGGACGTGCCCCAGTCCGCGTGGGCGGACGGTCAGGCGTGGGCGGGCTACGCAGCAGCTGCGATCGCGGTCATCGGTGCCTCCCTCACGTTCGCCTACAGCGCGCGCATCTTCTTCGGTGCGTTCTTCGGCCCGCTCAAGCAACGCAACCTGTACGAACCGTCGTGGTTGTTCCTCGCGCCGGCGGTCGTGCCCGCGGTGGCGGGATTGGTGCTGGGCATCTGGCCCGGACTGCTCAACGGCATCATCGATCGGACCACCCAGGACGTCGGGTTTGCCATGGTGGGCTCGGACTTGAGTTTGTGGCACGGACTGAGCATCGCGTTGGGGCTGTCCGTGATCGCGATAACGCTCGGTTTGATCCTGCATTTCCGCAGGCGCCAGGTGCTTCGATTCATCGGCGAGGAACCGCCGGTCCCCAGCGGGCCGATCATCTTCGACCGAATCTGGTTCGCGCTAGTGCGCCTGGGCACGCGCGTGGGGCGTTCGGCGCACAGCACCTCGGTGGGCGTGCACTTGTTCGGTGTGGGTGTGTTCATCGTGGCGCTCACCGCGATCGGACTCGCGATCAT
>CAZQRR010000270.1:0-2268 GCA_964595675.1 uncultured Rubrivirga sp.
GACCCTGGTGGCAGGCCCCGAAGGTTCGGCGAGCGCCACATTGGTGACCCGCATCATCAATGGGGATCCCGAGCCCGATGCACTTCTCGGCGTGCAAATCGGCGGGGTTCCGGCCTTCGTGACCGGCGACATCGTGGATCTAGCGCCAGCTGAATCGGTCGGTTTCGGCTTCGACGCCGACCGATGGATCAACTCCTACGACTTCACCGCCGAGATGAGCACGTACGTTCCGGTGGCGCTGCAATTCGAGCGCGCCGGCATCGTGGAAGTAGATGTGCTCGTGGTCCCGCCGGTGGGTTACTACGAGGGCATCGAGCCGGTACCGCCCGCTGCGTGAATGATCGTGCGCTAATTCGACTCGAATTTGTAGCCGAGCCCCCTAACAGTGACCAGGTGCACCGGGTGCGCAGGATCCTGTTCGATCTTCGCGCGAAGTCGCTTGACGTGAACGTCGAGGGTTTTCGTATCGCCGACATAGTCGGAGCCCCATACGCGATCGATCAACTGCGCTCGGGTCAGCACTCGACCGGAGTTGCGGATGAGGATCTCGAGGAGATCGAACTCTTTCAAGGGCATGGTGATCTGCTCGCCTCGCACGGTCACCACGTGCCGTTCGACATCCATACGCACCGGTCCTGCCTCGACGGCGGCGGGGAGTAGCTCATCTAGATCTCCGTGTCTGCGCAAGACCGCACGAAGTCGAGCAAGTAGTTCCCGAGACGAGAACGGCTTGGTGACGTAGTCGTCGGCACCGAGTTCCAGGCCGACCACCTTGTCAACCTCGCCGTCCTTCGCCGTGAGCATGATGATCGGCACTTGAGAGCGCGTGCGGATCTGTCGACATACTTCGGTTCCCGGTAACCCGGGCAACATGAGGTCGAGCAGGATCAGATCGGGTCCCGTCTGCTCGAATTGATCCAAAGCCGTGTTTCCGTCGGCCGCTACCACTACTTCGTAGCCTTCGCGTTCGAGCATGAAGGTGAGTGCTTCGGAAAACGACTCTTCGTCTTCGACGACCAACACCCGAGTCATGGACGTCCTCCCGCTTCAGGAAATTCGACGATATCCGCCTGCAATTCGTGGGGTTCGCGAGCTGATCCGATCTGCGGATCGTAGGCAGGCAAACGCAGCGTGAATGTGGATCCGGTGTTCACCTCGGACCACACGGTGCATTCGCCACCGTGGTTTTGACACACATGCTTCACGATAGCTAGCCCGAGTCCGGTGCCTCCCGTGCTGCGAGAACGGGCTGGGTCCACGCGGTAGAAGCGCTCGAAGATGCGATCGAGGTCGTGACCGGGGATCCCGATGCCCTGATCCTTCACCGAGATTTCGACGATGCCATCGTTCACGCGTGAAGAAACGGCAACGCGCGTGTGAACCGGCGAGTAGACGATCGCATTGATCAACAGGTTACGCAGTGCCGTGAGTAGCTGACCGCGGTCACCGTAGATTTCCGCACCCGAGTCATCGCTGCGGATTAATTCGATCTCCCGGCTCACGGAGAGCGTCCGCACTTCGTCGAAAGCGCGCGAGACCAACTCATCGACGTTGACCACCTCGGCCCGTGTCATCGGATCGTCGCTTTGCAGACGCGATAGATCGATCACATCCTGGATCAGACTGCTCAACCGAGCAGCCTCGAGCTGCATGCGCTCGGCGAAGTGACGAACCTGCTCGGAATCGTCAGCGGCCGATAGCACGGTCTCGGCCAGCAGCGAGAGGGCCCCGACAGGGGTTTTTAATTCGTGACTGACGTTCGCCACGAAGTCACGCCGCACAGCGTCGACCCGACGTTCCTCGGCGAGATCGTCGATCAAGATCAAGATCGCGCCGGTTCCCAAGGCTGCTGCACGAACGCGCAGTTCCAGCAATTCGCGACCCAGCGGCGGGCGACGCACGCGCATCTCCTGTTCGCGGGCGTTGCCGTCCTCACTCACCCGCTCTACCAACCGAACGATGTCCGGGATCGTGATGGCGCTGCGATTCACGAGACCCAGGGCCAGGGCTCGCGAACTCGCTCGCAGGACAGCGCCGTCGGGGGCGGTGACGATGGAGGCCGATGGCAGCACCGAGAGAACACGAATAACCTCTTCGGGAACGGCAGGGCGAACTCCCAGGGAACTCTCCACCCCCGGCGTGTTCACGCCCGTGCGTCGTCGCAGTGCCACGAGCGCAGGATAGGCGCGCCTACCCACAGAGACGCACCTCAAGCACCCTCCTGGTCACAGGATTGTCCGAGCGTTCATCTGGGCAACCGGAAGTTCA
>CAZQRR010000271.1:0-2247 GCA_964595675.1 uncultured Rubrivirga sp.
TGTCCTTCAGGCCCATGACGGCGCCGATGTCGCCGGCGCCGGTCGAGTCGATCTCCTCACTCTTGTTCGCGTGCATCCGGTAGATCTTGCCGATGCGCTCCTTGCGGTCCTTGGTGCTGTTCAGCACCTGCGTGCCGGTCTGCAGCGAGCCGGAGTAGATGCGGACGTAGGTGAGCTTGCCCAGGTGCGGGTCGGACATGATCTTGAACGCCAGGCCACTGAAGGGTTCGTCCTCGCTGGGCTTGCGCAGGATCGGCTCCTCCTCGTTGCCCATCTTGTGGCCTTCGATGGCGTCGATGTCCAGCGGTGAGGGCAGGTAGGCCACGACCGCATCGAGCATCGGCTGGACACCCTTGTTCTTGAATGCGGTTCCGGTGAGGACGGGAGTGACCTTGGCGGCGAGGGTCGCGCGACGGATACCCGCCTGGATCTCCTCGACGCTGAGCTCCTCGCCCTCGAGGAACTTCTCCATGACCGAATCGTCGTTCTCTGCGAGGGTTTCCAGGAGCTTCTCGCGCCATTCCTCGGCCTTGGCCTGAAGGTCCGCGGGGATCTCCTCGATCTCGTAGTCGTCGCCCTTCTGGGTCTCACCACGCCAGGTGAGGGCGCGCATACCGACGAGATCGACGACGCCGATGAAGTCGGCTTCGTTACCGATCGGGATCTGCAGCACCAACGGCACCGCATTCAGGCGCGAGACGATCATGTCGACGCACATGTAGAAGTTCGCACCAGTGCGGTCGAGCTTGTTGATGAAGCACATGCGAGGAACGCTGTAACGGTCAGCCTGACGCCACACCGTCTCCGACTGCGGCTCCACACCGGCAACGCCGTCGAACACCGCAACGGCACCGTCGAGAACGCGCAGTGAGCGCTCCACCTCGACGGTGAAGTCGACGTGGCCGGGGGTGTCGATGATGTTGATCGTGTAGCCCTTCCACTCACAGGTGGTGGCTGCGGAAGTGATGGTGATGCCGCGCTCTTGCTCTTGCTCCATCCAGTCCATCGTGGCTGCGCCTTCGTGGACTTCACCGATCTTGTAGTTGATACCGGTGTAGAACAAGATCCGCTCGGTGGTCGTGGTCTTGCCCGCATCGATGTGCGCCATGATCCCGATGTTGCGGACCTTGGCGAGGTCGATACCTAGTGCGGTGGACACCATTTACTCCGTTGCTCAATCAGGCCTTGTGGGCGGTTACCAGCGGTAGTGAGCGAAGGCCTTGTTGGACTCCGCCATCTTGTGGGTGTCCTCGCGCTTCTTGACGCTGGCACCAAGGCCGTTGGAAGCGTCGAGGATTTCATTCATGAGGCGTTCGGTCATGGTCTTCTCGCGGCGCTGCCGAGCGAAGCCGATGAGCCAGCGCATGGCGAGGGTGGTGCTGCGCACCGGCTTGACCTCGACGGGCACCTGGTAGGTGGCGCCGCCAACGCGGCGAGAACGCACCTCGAGGGTGGGACGTACGTTGTCGAGGGCGCGCTTGAGGGTCTGAACGGGGTCGGTGCCGGTCTTCTCGCGGCAGCCTTCGAGGGCGCCGTAGACGACGGCTTCGGCCTTGGACCGCTTGCCGTCGAGCAGCACCTTGTTGATGAGCTGCGTGACGACCGGGGACCCGTAGACGGGGTCGATGACGATGGGGCGCTTGGCGGCCGGACCCTTGCGAGGCATTAGCCCTTCTCCTTCTTCGCTCCGTAGCGCGAGCGCGCCTGCTTGCGGTTCTTCACGGCCTGGGTGTCCAGGGCACCGCGGATCACCTTGTAGCGGACGCCCGGCAGGTCGCGAACGCGACCACCGCGGACGAGCACGATCGAGTGCTCCTGCAGGTTGTGGCCCACACCGGGGATGTACGCGGTGATCTCGATGCCGGAGGTGAGGCGGACGCGGGCGACCTTGCGCAGAGCCGAGTTCGGCTTCTTGGGTGTGGTCGTGTACACGCGCGTGCATACGCCACGACGCTGCGGGCTGCCCTTCAGGGCCGGTGCCTTGGTCTTGGAGACCTTGTCCTGCCGACCCTTGCGGACCAGCTGTTGGATGGTGGGCACGAGGCGCCTCTCCTACTCGCTCGAAACCGGTGTTTTCCCTCCTGAAGTTCCGACCCACGCGGTCGGGCGTGTCGGGCTCTTCAGAGCGCGCGACGACACCGTCTCGTCGGGTTGGATCCTGGTCCCCGGGCGAGAGCCCGAAGGTCCCCGCGCACCTCTTCGGGGGAAGCCGTGCGCAGCAGGATGTGCCCGGGGCCGGGCACGAAG
>CAZQRR010000272.1:0-2241 GCA_964595675.1 uncultured Rubrivirga sp.
CAGGACCACCGGCGCACGGCGTGTCATCACGCTAGATAGTGTCACGTCCCATGACAGGCTCAACGATGACCCGATCAGATGGCCGCACTGCTGACCAACTTCGACCCGTGACGTTCGAACGCGGATGGTCCGAGCATGCGGAAGGTTCCACTCTCGTCACTTTCGGCAGCACCAAGGTGCTGTGTACAGCTTCCTTCAGCCCCGGCGTCCCGCGCTGGCTGAAGGACTCGGGAACCGGTTGGGTCACAGCCGAATATGCGATGCTGCCGCGCGCCACCACCACCCGCAATCAACGCGAGTCGGTGAAGGGCAAGCTCGGAGGGCGGACCCAGGAGATTTCGAGACTCATCGGTCGTAGTTTGCGAGCGGTGGTCGATATGAAGGCTCTTGGTGAAAACTCGATCCTGATCGACTGCGATGTTCTGCAGGCCGATGGTGGTACCCGCACCGCGGCCATCACCGGTTCCTACGTCGCCCTCGTCGATGCGATCACCTGGGCGATCGGTGAGGGTCATGTCGGCGGCAATCCGCTCACTGATTCCGTCGCTGCTGTGAGCGTCGGCATCATCGATGGTGAACCCAGACTCGATTTGCACTACGACGACGACGTTCGCGCCGAAACGGACATGAACGTCGTCATGACAGGTGCGGGAAACTTCGTCGAAGTGCAGGGCACTGCAGAGGGAGAGCCATTCGATCGAGCGCTACTCGATCGACTCCTCAATCTCGCGGCGGCTGGAATCGCCGACCTCACGACGTTGCAGAAGGCTGCTTTGTCGGCATGACGTCGATAGTTGTCCTAGCAACGCGCAATCAGCACAAAGTCGAAGAACTCAGGCGGATCCTGGCGACCGTCGGTCTGGACGTCGAATTGGTGGGGACCGAGCAGTTCCCGGATCTCCCCCAAGTCGCTGAGACAGGCAGCTCCTTCGCTGCTAACGCACTCCTTAAGGCTCGCGATGTTGCCCAGCGAACCGGTCATATTGCGATCGCCGACGATTCGGGATTGTGCGTGGACGCTCTTAACGGAATGCCGGGCATCTTCTCGGCTCGTTGGGCTGGACAGCACGGCGAAGATCGCGCGAACCTCGAACTCCTGCTTGCGCAGATCGAGGACGTTCCGGACGAGAAGCGCGGCGCAGCCTTTCATTGTGCCGCCGCGGTCGTGACGCCTGACGGAGACGAGCGCGTTGTGGAGGGTGTTCTCGAGGGGAGCATCATCCGAGATCCCCGTGGCAGCAACGGTTTCGGATACGACCCGATCTTCACCCCCCGCGGCTATGTACTCACAACAGCGGAGCTCACCCCAGCTGAGAAGGACGCCATCAGCCACCGAGGCCAAGCATTCCGCGCGTTGGCCCCGGTCCTCGCTGACCTACTTGGTTGACTTTCCCTTCGTGATGCTGATCAGCGCCGCATCCGTGCGCACGATCGTGCATTGCCACGAACCACGGGGTGCTTCTATGTCGACCGTTTCCCCAGGGCGCTTACCTATCAGGGCCGAGCCGAGTGGTGACTCGACCGACACCCGCTCATCGTCCAGGAATGCCTCGGCGGGGTGAACGGGGATAACCCACAGGTCACCCTCGGGCACGCGCAACTGGACACGAACCCCTAGCGAGACGCTGCCGTCGAAGTCCTCGGCCGGTATCGAGAGAGTGGTCGACTGAGCGATCAAGCGCTGCCACAACTCAGCTTCGAGCAGCAGGGATTCGAAGGCCGCGACATCGCGCTCATCTCGCTCGTCTTCGACGAGAAGGGGGCGTAATTCGGGAAGTCGGCGCTCGTGGATGTCACGGATCCGAGCTTCGATGAGTTCGATGCCCTGAGCGGTGAGTTGGGGATCCTTGCCCGGATGGGCCCATGCGGGCACCGCCGTTTCCGTAATCGTCGTCATTAGTCCTATCCCTTCAGTGTGTTGTGGTCAGGAGTGCTCGTGTCTGAAGCACTCCCGTCAGTCGTCATAACTCGTTCCCGCCCAGGGGGGTCTGTCGGTGTTCGGGTCCCGGATGAATGCCTGTTCGATCGCGAACAGTTCGGCGTCGTCTCGGGTGTTGTCGAAGCGCACCCAAATCTCGACCTCTCGACCGCTTACGCCTTGGAGTTCGTCGAGGATGGAGCCGAGTTCGCCGTCGCCGTCGACGTCCGACTCGATAGTTGTCTCCCGCATCCATCGTTCGGGGCCCACATCGATCGTCAGGCCTCCGAGGCGCCACTCGTCGGCCTCATTGGATGGGAGCA
>CAZQRR010000273.1:0-2204 GCA_964595675.1 uncultured Rubrivirga sp.
CGGCGACGGGGCGCGCGCTGCCGGTGATTCCAGCGACGGCCGAGATGATCTGCGGCGTCGCCGACAGCGATCAGAGCATGACGCTCGTTGACGCTGGGCGCGATGAGCGGCGTGGACCATGGCAGGTGCCGGTCAAGCGTCCGGAGACCGGCCCGTGGGCCAAGCACTCCTAGGCCGACTCGGTCGCAATGGCCGACCATCGGACGGTATGCCAACGACGTCACCGCTGACACTACGGAGCGTGAGGTTGCGCTCGGTCAGATTCGCACCCCCCGTTCCATGGAGTGCCCGCATGCCGGTCCCCGGCAGCACATATCGACAAGGAGAGATGTCGTGAAGATGAGTTTGGCAGCCGCAGGAATCGCCGGGGCCTTGGCAGTCGCTCTCCTCGTGACTGTGCCGAGTGCCGGTGCGACCGCCCCTCTCGCGCAGCAGCCGAAGGCATCGGATGCGAATGTATGCACCGACACCACGATTGCGCAGCCGATCAAGGCCAAGCCGGGGTCCCTTCTGGCGCAGCCGCAGGATGTGACCGCGGAGTCCGGGATCGCGACCGGTCGCCTCTATCGCGTGCTCTACGCGACGACAGGGCCCGCCGGCTCGGTGCAGGCAACCTGCGGGCTTATTGCCGTGCCGGACGGGGACACGATCAACGGTGTCATCGCGTGGGCGCACGGGACCCGCGGACTGAATGTCCGCTGCCAGCCGAGCACCAACCCGGCCGGTTTCGTCGGACCGATGTACGGCGGTATTGGGTCTCCCACACCCAAGGGCACTCAGCAGAGCGGCGCGCTCTACGGCATGTTGACGTCGGGCTCGGCGGTCGTGGCGACGGACTACTACAGCCAGGGCGTCGGAGGTGAAGACCTGCAGATGTACGTCCTCGGCGTTGCTGAGGGCGTTGCCGTCATCGACTCGGCACGCGTCCTCACCAACAACCCGGAGGCATTTGGGCTCGCCGACATCGCGCCCAATGCGCAAATTCCGTTCATCCCCTGGGGTCATTCCCAGGGCGGAGGGTCGGCGCTCTGGGCGGGCCAGATCGCGTCGAAGTACCTGTCGCTGAATGACGACCGCACGCTGAATCTGGCCGGCGTGGCTGCGATTGCTCCGGCCACCCAGTTCACAACATCGCCCGGTCAGCCAGACAGCTACATGGGCAAGCATCTAGGTGATCGCGACATGTACAACTTCAAGCCGGGCTTGGGCGTTCCCCTCCCCATTGGCGCTGCGTTCTTCAGTTACGTGACGACGAGTTGGAGTCAGGTGAAGGCTGCGACGGAAGGTGCCATGCCCTTCGGTCCTACGCGCTCGGTGGACTACGCCGACATCCTGTCGAAGTCCGGCGCCAAGACGGCTCCCAAGGTCGCCGCCCTGTGCCTCACACCAAACGATCTCGTGAAGGTGCTCGCGCAGATTGAGAAGTACCTGTTGCCGGACCTTTACCGCTTCTTTGACGAGCCCTTTGCTGGATCAAAGGTCAATGGCAAGTGGACCGGCGGTGTGGATGCGACGTGCGCCAACCTCAAAGACGATCCCGGCACCGTCCGGGAGTGGTGCCAGTGGCTGCAGTTCAACATGCCCGGTCCGAACGGCGTCAACCCTTATGCCAAGGTGCCGCGGAACAACGGCGGCAACGAGGTCCCTGTCTACATTGCCCAGGGTCGCAACGATCGCATCATGTGGTGCGTCGATGACTCAGGAAAGGTGAATGACGGCAATTGCCTGAGTGCGCAGTTCTACCAGTCGATGGCCAACAGCTACTGCGATGGCGATGGGTACCTTCGCGCTGACTACTTTGCCGATGTCACCCACTTCACCGCGCCCGGGGCGGCTGCCGTGAATCCGGACACGGACTCCTACGCTGGCTCACCGCTCAACAACTTCATTGAGGGCGCGCTCAGCAGATCCCTGCCCCGGACTTGCCAGGAGCAGACCCTCCCGAACCCACTGCCGAAGTGAGGTCGGACCGGAGCACCGTCAGACTAGGTAGGTGACCTGGATCCTGCCGATGGCGATCGCCGGCGTGATCGCCATCCTCGACTGGTGGGCGGTAGGCACCGGCACACGTCACATCGAGCGGTGGGCCAAGCCCGCTGTGGTGGTGTTCCTCATCATCGCTGCGGTGCTCATCCCCGCCGAGTCCGATTGGATCCGCTGGTGGATCGTCATCGGGCTGGCCTTCGGCCTGGTGGGCGACGTAC
>CAZQRR010000274.1:0-2203 GCA_964595675.1 uncultured Rubrivirga sp.
CCGCGACCCTCACCTTGGCAAGGTGATGCGCTACCAGCTGCGCTACGTCCGCGTATTCCCTCTCGGGAGGGTCAAGGTTAGCCGACACGTTCGGACTGGTTGTGGCAGCCCTAGGCGAGATACTGCGAAGCCGGGCAGGATGGGCGAATGAGTACGTCCGCCGTGGCCCACCTTGGGGGGCTTTGGGCTTGGGATCCGGTGGAGATCACCTCTGATCTTGCTGCGCTCGAACATGGCGGGCGGTGGGCCGTGGTCCTGCCGTACGATCGCGAACCCGTCCTGGCGCGGTTCGCGCAATGGTCCATCACCCCTCCGCAGGAACAGGTTGGTGGTTGGTCCGGAGTGGCGCGCGAGGCTTGGTCTTCGAGCCTGGATGAGAGGGCCTATATGGCGGGGGTGCGCCGGATCCAAGAGCACATCGCGGCCGGTGAGGTGTATCAGGCCAACCTATGCCGCGTCCTAACCGCCGAAATAGCCGAGGACGACGACGTCGTTTCCCTGCATCTGGCGCTGGCAGCGGGCAATCCCGCGCCGTACCAGTCCATGGTCTCGATACCCGAGGTGGATCTGCAGGTGGCCTGTGCGAGCCCGGAGCTGTTCTTGCGCCGCGAGGGCGACATCGTGCGTAGCGGGCCCATCAAAGGAACCGCACCGAGCCCGAGTCTGTTGCTGGACAAGGACTTCGCGGAAAACGTGATGATCGTGGACCTAGTGCGCAACGACCTTTCCAAGGTTTCCAAGACAGGAACGGTGCGCGTTCCCGAATTGCTCCGCATCGAGGAGCATCCGGGTTTGGTCCATTTGGTCTCCGATGTCCAAGGTCGTCTGGAGCCGGGTGCCACGTGGGAATCGATCATCGATGCCACCTTCCAGCCTGGCTCGGTTACCGGTGCGCCGAAGTCGTCGGCGTTACGCATCATCGACGAGTGCGAGGCTGGTCCTCGAGACGTCTACTGCGGAGCCGTGGGATGGATCGACGCCGATCGGAACGCGGCCGAGTTGGCAGTTGCGATTCGCACCTTCTGGATTCGGGGTAAGCGCCTGCACTTCGGAACGGGGGCTGGCATCACCTGGGGTTCGGATCCGTACGGCGAGTGGCAGGAGACGGAACTGAAGGCGAACCGACTGTGCGAGGTGGCCTCGCAGCGGGTGCCCAGTGCAAGCACATCCTTCGCCCGATGAGCGTTTGGATAGGGACTGGCGAAACCGCCGGCCTCATCGATGACGAACGCGCGGCGGTGTCCGTTTTCGATCACGGCCTCACCGTGGGGGATGGGGTGTTCGAAACACTCAAGGTCCTCGGTGGTGAGCCGCTCGCACTCACGCGACATCTAGGTCGGCTTCAACGGTCGTGCGAAGTCCTGGGGTTGGAAGCGCCGAACGTGGAGGTCATCCGCGGAGCCATAGCGGAGGTGATCGCAAGCGAAGCTGAGGCCTCCACGCTGGGACGTCTTCGGATCACATGCACCGGTGGTTCGGGGCCGTTGGCGAGTGATCGGCAGGCAGGATCGCAGACCACGATCATCGCTCTTCGTCCGATGAAGTCATGGCCGGCAACTACAAGTGCGGTGCTGGTCCCTTGGGTGCGCAATGAGCGTTCCGCCGTTACGGGAGCCAAGACCACCTCGTACGCCGAGAACGTCGTGGCACTCTCATGGGCGCATGATCAGGGCTACTCAGAGGGTCTATTCGTCAACAGTCGTGGCGAATTATGCGAAGGCACAGGAACGAACGTGTTCATCGTGCAAGACGGCGCAGTCCTCACCCCGCCGGTCTCAAGCGGATGCTTGGCCGGCATCACTCGGGAGTTGTTGTTGGACTGGGGATTGGCGAAGGAGGAGACGTTGACGTTAGCCGACCTGGAATCCGCGGATGAAGTCTTCCTGACCTCCAGCACCCGAGATGTCCATCCGGTCGTCAAGATGGGTGATCGTACGTGGAGTGAAGTTGGACCCGAGACCAGATATGTGGCGGCCCAATACATCAGGACGATCTCCCAGGACATCGATCCCTGAGGCGCTTTTTCCCACAAGCAACTGAGACGGAAAAGACGAAGGCCCGCCAACTCAATGAGTCTGATCGGGGCCGACAACCGAACCAGCGGCCTAGCACAAGAGGTGTGTCGTGTTGCGATAGCATCGTGCGCCATCGGGCGATTGGCTCAGTGGTAGAGCGCTCGCTTCACACGCGAGAGGTCACTGGT
>CAZQRR010000275.1:0-2182 GCA_964595675.1 uncultured Rubrivirga sp.
CCTCGCTGACTCGCCGGCGACGCCCTCGTCGTGCTCGGCCTTGACCGCGGCTTGGGCCTGCTCCAGCGCTGCCGGCCAGGCCGCCTCGTACCCTTCAGGATCCTCGATCGGCGAGAGTCCCTTCTGAGCCAGCGCCGCTGCGGCCATGAACTCCGGATTGCCACCGAGCATGATGTCGGTTCCGCGACCGGCCATGTTCGTTGCAACCGTCACCGCGCCGCGACGACCAGCCTGCGCGACGATCGCGGCCTCACGCTCATGGTTCTTGGCGTTGAGCACCTCGTGCGGAACACCGTTCTTCTTCAACAACGCAGAAAGATGCTCGGACTTCTCCACGCTGGTGGTGCCGATGAGGACCGGCTGGCCCGCTTGGTAGCGCTCCACCACATCCTCGACGACGGCGGTGAATTTCGCCTCGGCCGTGCGGTAGACCAAGTCCGGCTGGTCGATGCGCACCATCGGCCGGTTGGTGGGAATCGGCACCACGCCGAGGTCGTAGATCTGGTTGAACTCGGCCGCCTCGGTCATGGCCGTGCCGGTCATGCCGGAGAGCTTGTTGTAGAGCCGGAAGAAGTTCTGCAAGGTGACCGTGGCGAGCGTCTGGTTCTCGGCCTTGATCTCCACGCCCTCCTTGGCCTCGATCGCCTGGTGTAGGCCTTCGTTGTAGCGCCGGCCCTTGAGGATGCGGCCGGTGTGCTCATCGACGATCACCACGCCGCCGTCGAGGATCACGTAGTCGCGATCCTTCTTGAAAAGCTCCTTGGCCCGAATCGCGTTGTTGAGGAATCCCACGAGCGGGGTGTTCACGGTGTCGTAGAGGTTGTCGATGCCGAGCTGATCCTCGACCTTGTCGATCGCGGCTTCCAGAACTCCCACGGTTCTCTTCTTCTCGTCGACCTCGTAGTCGACGTCCCTTTGCAGCAGTCGGGCGATGCGGGCGAATTCGGAGTACCAGGCGGTGGGCTGATCGGCCGGCCCACTGATGATCAAGGGAGTGCGCGCTTCGTCGACCAAGATGGAGTCGACCTCGTCCACCACCGCGAAGTTGTGGCCCCGCTGGACCATCTCGGACTTGGACCAGGCCATGTTGTCGCGCAGGTAGTCGAAGCCGAACTCGTTGTTGGTGCCATACGTGATGTCGGCTGCATAAGCCACGCGGCGCTGGGCCGGGCTCATCTGGCTCAAGATCACGCCCACCTCAAGGCCCAGGAATCGGTGGATGCGCCCCATCCATTCCGCATCGCGCTCGGCGAGGTAGTCGTTGACCGTTACGACATGGACGCCGTCGCCGGACAAGGCATTGAGGTACGACGGGAGCGTGGCAACGAGCGTCTTACCTTCACCGGTGCGCATCTCGGCGATATTTCCCATGTGGAGTGCAGCACCGCCCATGATCTGGACGTCGTAGTGGCGTTGTCCCAGGGTGCGCCGCGCGGCTTCGCGGACCGTCGCGAACGCCTCCGGCATGAGGTCATCGAGGCTCTCCCCGTCGGCGTAGCGGGCCTTGAACTCATCGGTCAGGGCTCGAAGTTCCTCATCGGTCAAGGAGGTGTAGTCGTCCTCGATGGCGTTGACGGCCTTGGCGACCGCCTCCAACTTGCGAAGGGTCTTTCCCTCGCCGGCTCGCAGGACCTTGTCCAGCACTCCCACGTTGCGACCTTTCGACGCTGCCGCACGTTCGCGGCCGATGAATGCAGATGCGTGCGTGCTTTGCACCTGCGTGGACCCCGCCTAGCCTTCCGAAGACCCACTTCGAGAGCCTGGCCCAGTCATCGTAGACGTCGCTGGAACACTGGTGCGCATGGAGTCCGTCGACCAGGTCACCCTCAGCGACGGGCAGATTCAGCTGGAGCCAACCAGCGCATCACCGAGCAGCCGTTCTCAGGACCGAGTGGTGTGGACAGTCCAGCGGCTTGCCAGCCGGTCCGCACTGGGAACCGTCCAATTGGCGGCCGAAAGTGCTGGCGATTCCTGGATTCGAGCTCGCCTGAGCGTCACGGTCGACCCGAAGGCTGACACGTCCACCGTTCACGGCATGGCCCAGGGAGTGGCGTTGGCCTGCAGATGGGCTTTCAATGCCAAGAACGTCGAGGTGATCAGGTGGCTGGGAAGCGTGGAACCCATCCCGCGCGCGGTGGTCCACGAGGCGGGTTTCCGCGTTCACCCCGCACCCCAGCGCAAA
>CAZQRR010000276.1:0-2179 GCA_964595675.1 uncultured Rubrivirga sp.
TGCTGACGTATTGCGCGACCGCGTGCACCGCACTCATGGTTCCGGCGTAGTCCATATGCGTGGGACCCATCACACCCAAAGATGCCACCGGCTGATCACTGCGACCGTATCCCGCAGTCACCACCGATGTCGATTCCAAACCCTGCACCTCGGTCTCCTGACCGATGCGTACGGTGACGGGCATCTCGACCGACAACTCACCGAGCAAACGCAACAGGACTACCTGCTCTTCGAGTGCTTCGAGCACCGGCTGGATGGCCATCGGGAAGTTCTGCTGGTACCGGGCCAGGTGCGCCGTGCCGCCTAGGACCACACGCTCTTCGATCCGCTCGGTCACTGCCTCCAAGACGGCTGACATGACCGCCTGCACAAGCCGTTGGTCCTGCGCGGCGAAGGACTTGTCCAGATCCTTCAAAGCGTCGGGCACGAAGGCGAAGGGCTTGTCGGCCACAGCCGTGTTCAATTTGGCGCGAAGATCGCCGAGCACCTCCTCGGACAGTGGTGCAGAGCATTCGATCACCCGCTGTTCCACGCGACCGGTGTCCATGATCACGACGAGCATCAAGCGGGTCTCGCTGACCGCAATCAGTTCGATATGTCGCACGCTGCTGCGTTGCAACGACGGGTACTGCACCAAAGCAACCTGCTGAGTGAGTTGCGCGAGCAGGCGAACGGTGCGCCCCATCACATCGTCGAGGTCCACGGCGTCGCCCAAAAAGCGTTCGATCGCCTTGCGTTCGGCGGCACTCATCGGCTTGACGTCGGAGATCTGATCCACGAACAGCCGGTAGCCGCGATCGGTGGGAACACGGCCGGCACTGGTGTGAGGGTGGGTGATGTAACCCTCGTCCTCCAGGGCCGCCATGTCGTTGCGGATGGTGGCCGGGGAGACACCTAGGTTGTGTCGCTCGACGAGAGCCTTGGAGCCGACCGGCTCATGGGTGGCGACGTAGTCCTCGACGATGGCGCGCAGCACGGCAAGGCGACGGTCCTCCAGCACGACACCTCCCGAACGTCGGCCACCGGGTCATTTGGCACTCGGTGAGTCAGAGTGCCAAGTCTACGCCGAGATCCCGAGCGTGGCTTGCGAGGCGCGAATCGAAGGTGGCCACCGCCGATGAGGTCTGGCGAGCCGTATCCAAGACGCAGCAATCGGGCAAACCAAGCCCCGTGGACGCCCGCAGGGATGCGAGCCGCCATGGCTGATCCTCATCGACCTGCGTCACATTCACTCCGAGGAAGTCCCAGATCCTGCGCACACGGTCGACAACCCCATCGGCTGATGGACGGATTGCGGCCTCCGCGACGTTGAATGGATGAATGAACAATGTTCGTCGAAATGTGGATCTCCGGATGAACCAAGCTGCGTCCTCGTGATGAACGTCATCGGCATCGGAGAGCGCAATGAGGACGTTCGCGTCCAATGTCACGATTTCCCTAGGCATAGCGGTCCCAGTCCTTGCGGATGTCCTCCAGGTAGTCCTTCGGGTATCGAATGTTCAAGGATTCCAATTCCTTCAACGCCAACTCAACGGCCAACACCCGCTCGACGGCGGTGAGATTCAAGGACTCGGCGCCCTTCAGGATCAATTCCCGGATCACGTCCGAACGGCTGAGATCAGGCCACTCCTGCAAACCCGTCTCCACGGCAGCTGCAATGTCGTCCGTTTCCGTCACCTGGTGGCGCCGTCGAGTCGTAGGCATAAGCCGAAGTGTACCACCGAGCCAGAGTGTGTCACCGGGTTCACGAGGCGTCGTAGTCGGCTTTTCCTAGTTTTATGATAGGAATACTTCTCATGGTTCCCCTCCTGCTGATCGCACTCGCCGGATTCGGCGCTCAGATGGTCGATGGCTCCCTGGGTATGGGGTATGGACTGACCTCCTCCACCCTGCTCGTGGCGATCGGGCTCACGCCGGTCATGGCGTCCGCGTCTGTGCACTTCGCACAGGTTGGCACTGCGTTCGTCAGTGGGTTCTCGCACGGCAAACTCGGCAACGTCGACAAAACGGTGCTGCGGAGGATCGCGATACCCGGCGGTATCGGAGCGTTCGTGGGAGCGATGCTGCTATCCACGATCTCGACGGCATTCGCTCGGCCGGTGATGGCGACGATCCTGTTCATCCTGGGCGTCTACGTGCTCGTGCGGTACCTGCGCAATCGCGTGGTGCAACTACGCAA
>CAZQRR010000277.1:0-2166 GCA_964595675.1 uncultured Rubrivirga sp.
CCCGACGATCCGCCGGACACCGTGGTCAAGGTGCGCGAGCCTCGTGAGCCACGAGAACCACGTGATTCCAAGGACCGCCGCGCAGACTCCGACGGCATGCGCGGGTCGACTCGACTGGAGGCGAAGAAGCAGCGGCGTCGTGAGGGTCGTGAAGCAGGCAGGCGACGCGCCCCCATCCTGAGCGAAGCGGAGTTCTTGGCCAGGCGCGAATCCGTCGAACGGGTGATGGTGGTTCGCCAAAGTGACGACCGCACGCAGATCGCCGTTCTCGAAGATGGCGTACTGGTCGAGCATTACGTGACCAAGGGCGCATCGACCTCGATGGTCGGCAACGTCTATCTCGGTCGTGTGCAGAACGTTCTGCCGAGCATGGAAGCGGCATTCGTGGACATCGGTCGCGGTCGCAATGCCGTCCTGTACGCCGGCGAGGTGAACTGGGACGCCGCCGGCCTAGATGGCCAACCCAAGCGCATCGAGTTCGCTCTGAAGTCCGGTGATCCGGTCCTGGTGCAGGTCACGAAGGACCCGGTGGGGCAGAAGGGTGCGCGCCTGACGAGTCAGATTTCACTACCGGGTCGATTCCTCGTGTACGTCCCCGACGGTTCGATGACCGGTATCAGCCGCAAACTCCCCGACACCGAACGCAGTCGGTTGAAGTCCATCCTCAAGCGCGTGATGCCCGAGGACGCCGGCGTGATCGTTCGCACCGCCGCCGAAGGCGCATCGGAGGATGCCCTCGAAGCCGACGTCGAACGCTTGCAGGCTCTATGGACGGACATCAGCGATGCCACGAGCAACGCCTCGCCTCCGGAACTGCTCTACAGCGAACCCGACATCGCGATCAAGGTCGTTCGGGACATGTTCAACGAAGATGTCGCCAAGTTGGTCGTGTCGGGCGATTCGGCCTGGCGTACCGTCGATGCATACATCTCCGCGGTCGCCCCTGACCTCCTCGAGCGGCTGGACCACTGGGTTCAGCCGGACGATGTCTTCGCGCACTACCGGATCGATGAGCAACTGATGAAGGCCCTGGACCGCAAGGTGTGGTTGCCCTCGGGTGGATCACTGGTGATCGACCGCACCGAAGCCATGACCGTGGTCGACGTCAATACCGGCAAGTTCACCGGATCCGGTGGCAACCTCGAGCAGACCGTCACCAAGAACAACCTCGAAGCCGCCGAAGAGATCGTTCGACAACTCAGGTTGCGCGACATCGGCGGCATCATCGTCGTCGACTTCATCGACATGGTGCTGGAGAGCAACCGCGATCTGGTGCTCCGGCGCCTGGTCGAGTGCCTCGGACGCGATCGCACGAAGCACCAGGTGGCCGAGGTGACCAGCCTGGGCCTGGTGCAGATGACGCGTAAGCGCATCGGTTCGGGCCTGCTGGAGTCCTTCTCGGAAACCTGCGAGGTCTGCAACGGCCGTGGGGTCAAGGTCTCGCTCACCCATGCTCACGAGCCCGCGCCTCGATCACGTAGGCCGGCAGGAGCGGTCGACCCGGCCGAGGTGGCCGCACGCGCCCTTGCCGCGCGTGAGGCAGGCTCGCAGCCGGACTCCCAGGCACCGGCTTCCGACCCACCGGAGATGCCCGAGCCCGCCTCGGACCAATCGCTGTTCGCCAGCGACGACTGACAGCCCACGCCCGGACCCGGAGGGGGCTGGGGCGTTGCCCGGTGTGGGCATGCCGTAGCCTTTCCCCTCGCGCCCATAGCGCCACCGCCGCAGTCCAGCGGGCAACCGCGGACCGGCACCCACGTTCGGCTTTACGACAGGAGCACCCACGTGTACGCGATCGTTCGGGCTGGCGGACGCCAGGAGAAGGTCGAGGTCGGCGACGTCCTCGTCGTAGATCGGGTTGCCGGTGAGCCGGGTTCATCGGTCGAACTGCCCGCGGTACTCGTGGTCGACGGTGCAGCGGTCACCACCGACAAGGCCGCACTGGACAAGGTCAAGGTAACCGCGGAGATCGTTGATCACCGTCGCGGCGTCAAGATCGACATCCTCAAGTACAAGAACAAGACCGGATACCGCCGCCGCCAGGGCCATCGCTCGGAGCTGACCGCGGTCAAGGTCACCGGCATCGCAACAGGTAAGTAGAAGGGGGTCGGTCATGGCACATAAGAAGGGTGCGTCGAGCACCAGGAACGGACGCGACAGCAACGC
>CAZQRR010000278.1:0-2161 GCA_964595675.1 uncultured Rubrivirga sp.
CGCTCCCCTCGGCCCCCGTAGCTCAGGGGATAGAGCGCCGGTTTCCGGTACCGAAGGCCGCAGGTTCGAATCCTGCCGGGGGCGCATGTCCACGCCGCACTTTGCACGAGTCTCCCCGAGCCTGTACCCGACACTCGTTGCGATCTTCGTTGCCCTGCTCCTGATTTCCAACATCGGGGCGGTCAAGTTGATCGAATTCTCACCATTCGGCTTCGGGCCCTTGATCACCGACGGCGGTGCCTTCCTGTTCCCTCTCGTCTACATCGTGGGCGACGTCTTGGCCGAGGTCTATGGCTGGAAGGCCGCCCGCCGGGCGATCGTGCTGGCGTTCGCGATGTCGATCCTGGCCGCCATCACGTTCTACCTGGTCCAGATGTCTCCCCCGGCCGGCGGCTGGGAGAACCAGGCTGCATTCGAGGCAGTTCTGGGCTTCGTGCCACGCATCGTGCTGGCCAGCGTGCTGGGTTTCCTCGTCGGGCAACTGCTCAACGCCTACGTCCTGGTGTGGATCAAGAAGCGCACCCAGGAGCGCAAGCTGTGGGCCCGCCTGCTCGGCTCGACCGTGGTCGGGGAGTTCGCCGACACCCTGGTGTTCTGCACGGTCGCCTTCTACGGAGTGATCACCGGGGGCGACTTCATCACCTACGTGATCGTGGGCTTCGTATACAAGACAGCGGTCGAGGTGATCTTGCTCCCTGTGACCTATCGAGTTATCGCCTTCGTCAAGCGCCGCGAGCCCACCTACGAGTTGGCACTGACCGCCTAGGCCGGGTACCTGGCAAGGAATTCGTCTCGAAGGTCCGCATAGTCGCCGGAGTCGATCGAGTCTCGGATGCGATCGACGAGCGAGACGATGAAGTGTTCGTTGTGGATCGTGGCCAAGGTCGACGCGATGGATTCCTTCGCCTTGAAGGCATGGTGGAGGTAGGCGCGCGTGTAGTGCTGGCACGTGTAGCAGCCGCATTCTGGATCGATCGGTTCGAACGCCCGCCGGTTGGCGCTGGCGGTGACGTTGAATCGTCCGCGGAACGAGTACAGCGCCGCGTTGCGGGCAACCCGCGCCGGTGACACGCAATCGAATGTGTCCGCGCCAGCTTCGATCGCGGTGAAGAAGTCGCGCGGTTCGCCGATCCCGAGCAGGTGGCGCGGCTTGTCCTCGGGTAGCTCTTCGGACACCCAGCCCACGATCTCGCCCATGCGTTCCTTCTCGATCGCACCCCCGATGCCGAAACCGTCGAATTCCAGCCCACCGATTTCCCGGGCGGCCTGCCGGCGTAGGTCCTCATACTGCGCACCTTGGATCACCCCGAACAGTGCTTGATACGGGCGTTCGCGGTGGGTGTCGGTCAGACGCCGATGCTCGGCGATGCACCTGTGGGCCCACGCGAGGGTGCGTGCCATCGCACGTTGTTGATACCCCCGTGAGTTCATCAACGTCGTGCATTCATCGAAGGCGAAGATGATGTCCGCGCCCAGAGCGTGCTGCACCTGCATGGACACCTCGGCGGTGAATCGATGCCTCGAGCCATCGAGATGCGAGGTGAACGTGACGCCGTCGTCATCCACATGAGCGAGACGATCCTTGCCTTCGGCCACTACATCGTCGACGTTCCTGCCCTCGGTATCCATCGCGAGGACTTTCTTGAAACCCACGCCTAGGGACAGGACCTGGAAACCGCCACTATCGGTGAAGGTCGGACCGGGCCAATTCATGAATGCACCCAATCCACCCGCTGCTTCGACTATGTCTGCGCCGGGCTGCAGATACAGGTGATACGCATTCGCGAGCACCGCTTGCGCACCGAGCTGCGCCATCGTCTCGGGGAGCACGGTCTTGACCGTGGCCTTGGTTCCAACCGGGATGAAGGCGGGAGTGCGGATGGATCCATGGGGGGTGGTGATCACCCCGGTGCGCCCGAGCGTCCCGGGTGCGCATTCGGACATCCTCGTATCGACCTGGAAGCCGAATTCCGTCAAACCTGTCACGCGCGCACGCTATCGGGCCGCAATTTCGACGAATGAAAGTGAAAGCAGTGACTGAAGTTTTGCATTGTTAGCAAAGTGACCACATTTGCGAAAAAATTTTGGGAAAACTCCTTGTGTCCCCTTGCCAACCGCTGTTAGAAATCTCCTAACGCACCGCAAGGTGCGGGTCGGTTCG
>CAZQRR010000279.1:0-2149 GCA_964595675.1 uncultured Rubrivirga sp.
CGTGCTCGTGGGATACCGCGACCTCGTGGGAGTTCTATCCACTCGATGAAGAGGCGTTTCCCGCGGTTGGCTTGGCGCGTACCGCCGGATCGGCTGGTGGCACTGCTCCGGCGGTTCTCAATGGAGCCAATGAAGTGTGTGTTGATTTGTTCTTGAAGGGGGATTTGCCGTTCACCGGAATCGTCTCGACGGTGTCGGCGGTGGTGGACGAGCACCTTGATGGTGCGTGGGTGTCTGGTTCAGTCGTGACTTTGGCGGATGTGTTGGCCGCTGATGCATGGGCGCGAGAAAGGGCCCGGGCATTGGCCCAGGCCCTTTCTCGCTGAAGCTCTACTGCTTCTTGAAGATCATGTGCAACTCGAGGGACTCCTCGTTCGGGCCGCGACCCGATGATTTCAACGAGACCTTCATGTTCTGGCCCTTCTTGCCGGTGATCGACATCCCGTAGGCGCGGGCGTCCGCACCGTCCTCGTCGTCGGCGTCGTTGAACACGATGATGTTCGTGCCGTTGGTGAACCAGGTACCACGGTTGGTCTGGATGATCGGGATGTTGTCCCGGTAGTTGCCGTTCTTGCGAAGGGTCAACGTGGTGTTCGCCTCGCAGTACCAGCGCTCGGAGAATTCGGTGGTCGGTGTGGGGCAGGGGACCACCGGTGCATCACCGATTTGAAGCCCGACCAGCTTCCAGGTTCCGGCCGGATCGACCAGACGGTTGTCCGCCTGGGCGGTGCCCATCGGCAGGGCGACCATGAGTGCGGCGGTGAAGGTCGCCGCGAGGGCGCCCTTGATGGCAGGGCGCGTGCGTCGTGTCATTCATTTCTCCTTGGGGTGATGGGTTATGAGGGGAAGCTGTGGTGATCGTGCGGTGGGGCGCTTCCTTGGGCCGGCTAGTCACGCTCGATGAGCGCTGTCGCTGAATGCGTGCCGTCCCTGAACCGAGGTTCGCGGATAGCCGAAGGTCCTCCTGACTCTTGCCCCGCGGATCCGTACTCGTCGGCAGAGCAGAGCACAATGGCCCTCCATGAGCCAGATGCGCGCAGCGTTGTATTCCCAGGTCGGTCCAGCGGCCGACGTGCTTCGGGTGGATCGGGTGGCGATCCCCAAGCCGGGTCCGAACCAGGTTCGGGTGCGGCTGTCCTATTCGGGGGTGAACCCCACGGACGTGAAGGCCAGGTCCGGTGCCGTGCCTCGTGACATGGCCGATTTCCAGATCCCGCACCAGGACGGTGCCGGGGTTATCGAGGTGGTCGGTGCCAACGTGGACCCTTCGCGCATCGGAGAGCGAGTCTGGGTGATGCTCGCTGCGTCGGATTCGGTCTATGGCACTGCCGCCGAGTACTGCGTGGTCGATGTGGGGCTCGTTCGACCGTTGCCCGCATCTGTCGATTTCGCGATGGGTGCCACATTGGGAGTTCCGGCGGTCACCGCTGCGTATTGCGTGCTCGCCGATGGACCCGTGGAAGGGAAAGTCGTGCTTGTGCATGGCGGCGCAGGCGGCGTGGGTCGATGCGCGGTGCAGGTCGCGAAGTGGGCCGGTGCCACGGTGGTGGCAACCGCTTCAAACGATGCCAAGCGCGATGTCGCACTAGCCGCGGGGGCGGACTTCGCCTTCGACTATCGCGACGCCGACAGCGCGTTCGAGATCCGCGAAGCCGTGGGCTCGGTGGATCGGATCATCGAAGTTAATCTGACCGCGAACCTCGAGATGGATCTCGAGGTGAGCAAGCCTGGAACCGTGGTCGTTTGCTATGCAGCCGATGGTGATGACCCGGTGATTCCGCGCCGGCGATTGATGAACGCGAACCTGACGTTGGAGTTCATGCTGCTCTACTCCGTGGCGCCGGAGAAGTTCGCCGCGGCCGTGGCGGCGGTGGAGGCCGCCTTGGTTGATGGTGCGTTGACGATGCCGCCGGTTCGCTACTTCGAGCTCGAGGAGATCGTGGCCGCACATCAAGCGCAGGAGGCGGGGAGCGACGAGCGGGTGCTGATCCGCTGCTGAGTTGCCACGTGGGGGATCCCCAGCCAGCCACGATGCGTCAGATGTCCGGGCGTAGGGAGACAATGGGGTCATGGCTTTGGAGATCGTGGGCATCACGCTGTTCGTGCTGCTCATCGGGCTGTCCATCGCCCTGCATGAGATAGGTCACCT
>CAZQRR010000280.1:0-2129 GCA_964595675.1 uncultured Rubrivirga sp.
GAAAGCGCCCGAGGGGAAACCCTCCGGGGGTTCAAATCCCTCCCTCGCCGCGTGAACGGAACACTGAGTGGCTTCGTGCTGCTCGGTGCCATCGACGTCGCGATCATCGCGGGACTGTCGATCCTGATCGGTGCCACGGCTCCGCGATGGCCCGATCGTTGGTTCCTTCGTGATTCCTGGCTCACCCGAGCGCGATCGTGGGAGACGCCCGGCTTCTATCGCCGTTTAGGAGCAGCTCGCCTTGCGGTGCGACTTCCGGAGTTCGGTGAAGTCTTCGGTGGCCGCAGCAAGCGTGTTGTCCCCGGACGTGACCGGGCCTCGCTCGAGGTCTACTTGATCGAGGTGCGCAGAGCAACCTGGGTGCACATGCTGTCGATGTTCACCTGGTTGCCATTGCTGGTCTTCAATCCCTGGTGGCTCACACTGGCTGGTGCCGTGATCGCCGTGATCGTGAATGTGCCGTTCCTGGTCATCTTGCGGGGCAACCACATCCGGCTATCTCGTATGGTCGCGTCCCTACGGACGCGTGAACAGGAGAACCAGTAGTGAACTTCGGCGTTACTTCCATGATCGGTGAGTTGGCTTCTGTGGCGGTCAGGCCGCCATCCATGCGAGGGGACTATGCCGCGGCGCACTGGGCCCAACCGGTCGACCTGGACAAGCTCGCGCAGCAGCATGCAGCGTTCGTCGAACTCCTGGAGCGGCTCGGTTGCGGAGTCGTCTCGTTGCCGCCTGTGGACGACATGCCCGATGCGATCTTCACGTACGACCCCTGCTTCGTAGTAGCCGATGGCTTCATCGAATTCCAAGGCGGTAAGGCGATTCGCGCGGGTGAACCACCTTTGCTGTCGAGCGAGTTGCAGGACCTGGGCATCCCTCTCATCGGTCGCCTGACCGGTAAGGCGACCGCCGACGGTGGCGACATGTTCTGGCTCGATGACCATACGTTGGCCGTGGGTCGCTCGTATCGGACCAACGACGCCGCGATCGCGCAGATCCGAGCCATGCTGGAACCGCAGGTGACCATCGAAGCCTTCGACCTTCCTCACGACATGGGCCCGGAGTACTGCCTGCACCTGATGAGCGTGGTGTCACCGATCCGGAAAGACCTCGCGGTTGTCTCCGAACGTCTGGCACCGATCCGGCTACTCGAAGCACTGCGCGCGCGTGGAGTTGAGTTACTTGCGCTGCCCGACGATGACTACGCAACCTTGGGTTGCAATGTGCTGACCATTCGCCCGGGAGTTGTCGTGATCGCATCGGGCAACGACGCAACCGTGGAGTCGCTTCGCAATCATGGTGTGGACGTCCACGTGTACGAGGCGAGTGAGATCACCAAGGGCGAGGGCGGGCCAACGTGTCTGACCCGCCCGCTGCTGCGTCGTTAGCTCGCAAGGGGCACCTGAATCGAATCCCCCGGATTCCGGGGAGAACGACCTGAGCCCCCCGGATTCCGGGGGAAGCGACGCAAATCCCCCGGAATCCGGGGGAAACGGATGTGGGTTAGAAGGTTGAGGCGTCGATGACGAAGCGGTAGCGGACATCGCTGTTCACGACTCGCTCCCAGGCATCGTTGATCTGATCGGCACTGATCACCTCGATATCGGCGGCGTAGCCGTGCTCAGCGCAGAAGTCCAACATCTCCTGCGTCTCTTCGATGCCACCGATGTTCGATCCGGCGATGCGGCGGCGCTGCATATTGAGCGGGAAGATGCTCATCTCCAGCGGCTTGTCCGGTAGCCCCACGTACGCCATGGTGCCGTCGGTGGCCAGCAGGTTGATCACCGGATTCAGATCGATCGGTGCCGAGACGGTGTTGACGATGAGGTCGAAGGTCATCGCCTGTTCCTTCATCGCCTGCTTGTCGGTCAGTAGCAGGAAGTGATCGGCACCCAGACGCTTCGCGTCCTCTTCTTTGCTCGGTGAGTGTGAGATCAAGGTGACGTCGGCTCCCATGGCGTGCGCATGTTTGACGCCCATGTGGCCGAGGCCACCGAGGCCCATGATGCCGACCTTCTTGCCGGGACCTGCTCCCCATTCGCGAAGGGGTGAGTACGTGGTGATGCCCGCGCAGAGCAGGGGAGCGGCGACGTCAAGCTCCATGGAATCGGGGATTCGCAGGACGTAGT
>CAZQRR010000281.1:0-2102 GCA_964595675.1 uncultured Rubrivirga sp.
AAATGTCACCATGGGGTCAGGCGGTCTACGACACCTTGAACGCTGTCACTACCTCTGAGGTGGTCGATGAAGTCGTCGATCGGGGGATGCTCGAGGTGCTACCCCTCACGCACATCCGTGGACGGTCACTTCACGACGCGTTCGTGATCGTCGATGAGGCGCAATCACTAGAACGCAATGTCCTGCTCACGGTCCTGTCACGGATCGGTACCGATAGTCGTGTCGTCCTCACCCACGATGTTGGGCAGCGCGACAACCTGCGGGTCGGTCGATTCGACGGAGTTGTTGCCGTGGTCGAGAAGCTCAAGGGTCACCCCCTCTTCGCTCATGTCACGTTGACCCGCTCCGAGCGCTCCCCGATCGCCGCGTTGGTAACCGAGATGCTGGAGGACTCACACTTGTAGGGGGACGCTGCTAGTCCATCGGCATGTGGAGAGCAAGGGTGACCCTGGTCACAACTAGTGCAATGACCGTGCAGTAATCGGACATAAGTGCGTCGAATGTCCGAAATGTCGTGACGCGGGTGGCAGGTTCGGCGTGACAATCCCGTGATCTTTGGGCAACGTAGGAGGCTGCTAGATCCGAAGCTGACGTTCTGCTGATCGAGGAGTGCCATGCGTTTCGTTCCGCGCGCTGCCTCGGTCGTCGCGGCTTCGGCCCTCGGACTCGGCCTGCTGGCCGGCACCAGCCCGGCCGCTTGGGCAGATCAAGAACCCGATTCGGCCCTCGAGTTCGAGGAGGCCGAGTTGATCGACCTCGACGGCAATCCACTACCGATCACCGAGGACCCGGGAGTCCCAGAAGGCGATGGCGACAACGCGCCGGAGATCGAAGGATTGGATCGTGGGGCGAGGTTGGCGGTTGAACTCAGTCACGCCCTCGGTTCGGAAGTTTCTCAGGACATGCGCGGCTACAAGCCGAGTCTGTACCAGGGCAAGTGGTACATGCCCAAGAGGGAAGACGTCCGCCGTTGCATCATGGACCGCGAGGCTAACCACAACTATCGCGCAGTGAGCGCCGGAGGGCTCTATCGCGGCGCTTACCAAATGAATCGGCGCCTTGCCATCGGTGCGACGCACATGATGATGCCGGAAGTCCGCCGTGAGATGGGCGAGCCAGGTGTGGAAATCCTGAAGCAACTTCGCCGGATTCCCACCCAGCAGTGGAACAGATATTGGCAAGACAGAGCCTTTTGGACCATCTGGCGCAACGGTGACGGTAGGCACCATTGGCGCGGCGGCGCATGGGGTTGTTGAGCGGAGCCGCCCTGCGGGACCGCTAGTTTCCTTGGGGTAGTCCCACCGGAATGGTCGTTGCCACTGGCCTGAGGGTGTCGGCGAAGAAGTCGTTGCCCTTGTCGTCGACCACGACGAAGGCTGGGAAGTCGACTACTTCAATGCGCCACACGGCTTCCATTCCAAGCTCCGGGAAGTCGAGCACTTCCACTTTGGTGATGTTGTCCTGCGCCAGCCGTGCAGCGGGACCACCGATGGAACCGAGATAGAACCCCCCGTTTTCCTTGCAAGCATTCGTCACCGCTGCGCTTCGGTTGCCCTTCGCGAGCATCACGTACGAACCGCCAGCTTTCTGGAATTGATCGACGTAGGAGTCCATGCGTCCGGCTGTGGTGGGGCCGAAGGATCCGGAGGCGTAGCCCACGGGGGTTTTTGCTGGACCGGCGTAATAGACCGCATGATCTCGCATGTATTGCGGCATCGGGTCTCCGCGGTCGAGCATTTCCTTGATGCGTGCGTGCGCTAGATCTCGGGCCACGATGAGTGGACCGGTGAGCGAAACGCGGGTCCTAACCGGCAGTTTCGTCAGTTGCTCCCGTATCGCGTCCATCGGTTGGTTGAGGTCGATACGAACCACATCATCATCCAGATGCTCGTCGGTGACCTCGGGTAGGAAGCGTGCAGGATCGTGCTCAAGTTGCTCGAGGAATGCACCTTCGGGAGTGATCTTGGCTAGAGCCTGTCGATCGGCGGAGCACGAAACTGCGATGCCAACTGGACAGGACGCACCATGCCGCGGCAGGCGGATGACCCGCACGTCGTGGCAGAAGTACTTGCCCCCGAACTGCGCCCCGATGCCGAAGGCTT
>CAZQRR010000282.1:0-2092 GCA_964595675.1 uncultured Rubrivirga sp.
ACGGCCATCTTTGGCAATGCGGGTGGACGGCCTGAAGGACCTGAAGGTCGTCGACGTGGGAGACGTCGAGTTGTATTCCGGTGATGCCCAGCGCTCGTGCGCCGATCTGGAGAAGGTGATTGAGAAGATCGCCAGCACCGGTGCTGTGCCGCTGGTCCTCGGCGGGGATCACACCATCACGTGGCCGGACGTTACTGGCGTTGCGCGCGCTCGTGGGTGGGGCAAGGTCTCGGTGATCCACTTCGATGCCCACGCCGATACCGGCGATATCGAGTTCGGCTCGCTGATCGGTCACGGCCAGCCGATGCGACGTCTCATCGAGTCCGGTGCTGCGCGTGGGGATAAGTTCTTCCAGATCGGCTTGCGTGGCTACTGGCCACCGCCGGACATCTTGCAGTGGATGGCCGAGCAGAAGATGCGCTCGTATGAGATGACCGAGATCGTCGAGCGCGGCTTCGATGTGGTTATGGACGAAGTCCTCGATGCGGCCATGGATGAATGCGACGGCGTTTTCCTGAGCGTGGACATCGATGTGGTGGATCCCGGATCCGCTCCGGGCACCGGCACCCCCGAGCCTGGTGGACTCACATCTCGGCAGTTGCTCGATGCCGTGCGCAAGATCGCCTACCGGGTTCCACTGTTCGGTATCGACGTGGTGGAAGTGTCGCCCCCGTTCGATCACGCTGACATCACCGCCTTGCTTGGCAATCGCGTGGTCCTTGAGGCGTTGTCCGGCATGGCGAAGCGGGCATCAGGTGAACCATGGGATCCGCGCACACCGCTACTGGAAGGACGCTGATGGCGATGCGAGTTCTGGCCATTGGAGCTGGGGGAGTGGGCACGTCTGCTGCCTTGATCGCCAAGCGGCGAGACTTCTTCGACGCCTGGGTGATTGCGGACTACGACGAACAGCGTGCCCGCGAACTCAAGGACCGCACGAACGACGAGCGGTTCGCCGTGATCGCCCTCGACGCCAGCGATTCAAAGGCCGTGACCGAGGCGTGTAGAGAGCACAACATCACGCATGTGGCAAACCTGGTCGATCCCCGATTCGTGATGCCGATCTTCACCGGTGCCCTCGAGGCTGGTTGCAACTATCTGGACACCGCGATGAGCCTCTCGCGTCCGCATCCCAGTAATCCGCATGCCGAGACTGGCATCAAACTCGGCGACGAACAGTTCGCCACTGAACAGCAGTGGCAGGACAAGGGACTGCTCGCCCTGGTCGGCATGGGTGTGGAGCCCGGCTTGGCCGATGTGCTGGCGCGCTACGCCGCTGACCACCTGTTCGATGAAGTCGACGAAATAGGCATCCGCGACGGCGCGAACCTGCAGGTGCACGGCTTCGACTTCGCACCCACCTTCTCGATTTGGACCACCATCGAGGAGTGCCTGAACCCGCCGGTGATCTGGGAGAAGGACAAGGGTTGGTTCACGACCGAACCGTTCAGCGGTGCCGAGGTGTTCGATTTTCCGGAGGGCATCGGCCCGCAGGAGTGCGTGAATGTCGAGCACGAGGAAGTGCTCCTCGTTCCACGTTGGATCGACTGCAAGAAGGTGACCTTCAAGTACGGATTGGGGGAGGAGTTCATCGAGGTCCTGAAGACCTTGCACAAACTCGGCCTCGACCGCACCGAGCCGCTGACGATCAAGGGTCAGCAGGTCTCACCGCGTGACGTGGTGGCCGCGGCCTTGCCGGATCCGCTCACGCTCGGCGACAAGATGACCGGGAAGACGTGCGCTGGCACCTGGGTGACCGGTACGAAGGATGGTCAGCGTAAGGAGGTGTACCTCTACCACGTCACGGACAACGAGTGGTCCATGCGCGAGTACGGAACTCAAGCGGTCACCTGGCAAACGGCCATGAACCCGGTGATCGCCTTGGAACTACTGGCAACGAACGCCTGGCGCGGAACTGGAGTACTCGGCCCGGAAGCCTTCGACGCGGTGCCCTACCTCGACCTGATGGAATCTGGATACGGCCAGCGTGTGGGCGGAATGCCGAAGTAGAGCCTCTAGACGCTCGCTTCGAAACCTGCTTCCAAGATGGTGAGGGCTTCTTCCAGCAGGTGCTTGGGCATGGTGAGCGGCG
>CAZQRR010000283.1:0-2088 GCA_964595675.1 uncultured Rubrivirga sp.
TGGAATTCGTGGAACCGTTTGGGACCATAGGCCGGTGACCGCACGCTTCCTGACGCTTGCCGAAGTTGCCGAGACTCTCAACATCTCCGCGTCGCAGGCATACGCCTTAGTTCGATCGGGAGACCTGCCGGCCATCAAGGTCGGTGGCCGCGGTCAGTGGCGGGTGGAAGTTTCGGTCCTCGAGGAATACATCCAGCGCATGTACGAGCAAACGCGGAACTTCATCGAGAGCAATCCCGACCATGCGAGCGAGTCCTACGAAACCTCGGACGCGCTCTAGCGCGTATTCGGAAGCACGATCGATTCGACAACCCACCACGGGACGGTTAATTCTGAATCGTCATCGTGGTTGATCGAAATGTGATCATGTCCGACCCAGGTCAAGCAACCGGAGATGTGCTGGACCGAGGTATCCAGGGCGATCCTCTCACCTAGGAATTCCTGCAAGACCGATCGCCAGGTGCGCCTCCCGGAGACTCGCGGTAGCGACGCGCCTTCGTTGGCGTTCTTTTGGTGGGCGCTGTTTTCTTGAGAACTGTCGTCGCGCAGCACTCGTGGCAGCGCACTGATAAGACCGATCGCACCGTGCGGGATGAGGATCGCACCGTGCGGGATGAGGATCGTGGAGTTGCCGTCGAGGATCACGTGATCGATACCGACGGCGACAACCTCGCCGGTCAGCCGGCTTCCCCGTCGGCTCACCACCTGCGTAGGCGTCCCGAGGGCAAGGGCCGCGAGCCGATCGGCGAGACGGACATCGGCCATCTCGGCAACCATCAAGCCGCGCGCTTCCCAGCGCACATCGAGTGATTCCTCGGCTGAGGCGGCAAGGGCGGCCTCAGACCACAGAGCACGAGTCCTCTCGTCAGCGTTCTGCGCGCCCTGGTTGCGCGCGCCCTGGCTGTGCATAAGCACGTGTTTCCCAGGACTTCGGCGAACGAAACCTTCGGGCACCCATGTTTGGACCTTTTCGCAGGCGGGAAGAACCGCGAAGTCCGACGGCCAAGTGCACGGCCCCAGCCCGGACCTTGACAAATCAGGTTCACCTCGGGTGATAATGCCAAATAACAGCAAACTGCATCAAATGAAGGTAAACGAAACAAGGTAAGCGTCGGGCTGGAGGGAAGGGGTCGATCATGGCTACAGCTCACGAGGAATTGGCCACCGACATCGCGGCTTCGCGGGAATCGTCGGTTACATCAATGGAGGTGACATCCGTTCAGCCAGCGACGCCGGTGCGACTGCGGGTCATCGACGGAGGTCGGGCGGGAAGCTCGTCGTCCGCTCAGCAGATGGCACTCCCCTTAGCCTGGCAGGTCGGCGGGCTGGCCGCGGCACCCCCGCTACCGGGATACCTCCGAGTGGTTCGCGACGAAGACGAAAGAGCAGAGCTGGCGTCCACCGCCGAAGGCCGCCCCCACCCGGTGGCATGGACGGCGCAGATCGCCCGCGCCGTCTACGAAGTGGCGCAGGGAGAACGGCCCGCGAGTCAACTCAAGCGACATGTGGCTCGCGAACAACTCGCCGCCCTATCCATTCGCGGAACGTCCTATGCGAGGCACCCTGCGGCTCGCTCGGCGCACGGCCTGTCCAGACTTCGCCAAGTTCGCGCAGTGCGGTGTTGCCTGGTTGCACCCGGGATCGTGGAAGCCTCGGCCGTGCTCGTGGGCGCTGCCCGCTCGCACGCGGTTGCGCTGCGAATGGAAGCCCGACCAGGAACCTGGCTGGTTACCGCGGTCGACTTCCGTTGATGGGGACCGTCGAGGTCAGCGGCCCTTCTTGCGGTTCTGTCGTTCGGCGCGACGACGTTCGGCTCGCGAAGCATTCGGGTCGATCTCCACGATGCCTTCGTCGTCGGCTTCCATCTCACCGTGCATGACACCACCGGATTCGTCGGGCGCTGAGTACTCCATGTGCTCTGGCCTCGTGGGCGTCAAGCCCTTGGCTTCGATCGTGGGGGTACCTGCGCCTTGCTGGGCTCCGGATGCCACGGCCGCAGCTATCGCAGCACCGGCATCGCTGCCCGTGGCGTCCTCGAGAACCTCCATCTCAGCGGCCACCTCAGGGGCGACCTGCGGCTTGATCTCG
>CAZQRR010000284.1:0-2078 GCA_964595675.1 uncultured Rubrivirga sp.
TGGCTTCATCGCGGCCATATCCGTCCCCTTCCGTTCGTCTTCCCACAACTGCCCCCTGCGTGTCTGGCGGGCGGTTCAGAAAAGCTCTGCCGGCACGTATGCGCGGGCTTGTGGATAACCATTATCCCGGGTGGCCCGGGCTCTAGCGCGGCAGGGTGCCGGTCTCGACCAAACGAGCGAACTTGCGAAGGGAGCGGCGCACCCCGGCGACGAAGGCCGGTTTGACGATCGGCCAGCCGATCCTGCCGAGCAGGCCGAGGGGAAGTTCGAGGCCCTCACTCCATACGAACCGACTCCGGCCCTCAGGAAGCGCGAGCACCTCCATGGTCCCGGTGCCCTTGACGATGGATCCGGTGTGGAGAACGTCGACCCGATAGGGAGGCTCCCACCGGGTGATGGTCATGGTGTCCCAGAAGCCGACCGGGCCCAGGCCCGTCCAGCCGGCGATCTGGGAATCCTGACTCCGGCCGTCGCCGGCACGGACCTCGACGCGGGTGCCCAGCATCCATTCACCCTGAGCCGCCCACTGGGTGAATGCATCGAATACGGCCTCCACAGGGGCATTCACCACCACGTCCAAGGACAGGTGAACCGGTTCGCGATCGGCCGCGGTCACTTCTCGGCCTGCAACATTCGGATCTGATCCTGCAGATCGGCGATGGTGGCATCGACCTCGTCCATGCGATACCCGCGCACCACCACATCGAACGCCGGTTCGCCGCCACGTTCGGCTGGCCGCAGATCATGGGAGGCATCGGGAAGCTGAGCGTCCAGACGGCCGGTGGCGAGCCAGAAGGCAGCTGCGATGACGATCACGCCGACCACGACGAAGAGCAATGCCATGTGCCCATGAGACCACGGGCAACCCCCGGCCACCACGGCGCCCCCGACTCGCAGAAGGGAAGATCGACCTGCGCCTGCATTGACACCCAGACTCATTAGTTGTAGGTTCAACTACCTAATTCAATCTTCAATAACTACTCTCGAAGGAGTCCTCTATGACCGACCTCGCCTCGACCACGGGAACGTGGACCATCGATCCCACTCACACGACTATCGGCTTCTCCGCTCGCCACGCGATGGTTGCCAAGGTCCGCGGCCGCTTCGAGGACTTCACCGGCAGCTTCGTCCTCGATGGCGCCAACCCTGGCGCATCGAGTGCCAACCTCACGGTTCAGCTCGCCAGCATCGACACCAAGAACGCCGATCGCGACGCGCACTTGAAGTCGGCGGAGTTCTTCGATGTCGAGGTATTCCCCACCATGACGTTCACCAGCACGTCCGTCGAGGGGTCAGGGCCGAAGTTCACCGTCCACGGCGACCTCTCGGTGCATGGCGTCACGAAGAGCATCCCCGTCGAGTTCGAACTCGTCGGCGTTTCCACCGACCCGTGGGGTGGCACGCGCATCGGATTCGAAGGCCACGCCGAAATCAGCCGGAAGGACTTCGGTCTGACCTGGAACGTTGCGCTGGAGACCGGCGGCGTGCTCGTCAGCGACACCATCAAGATCGAACTCGACGTCGAGGCCGTCAAGGAAGCCTGAGCAACCAGTTCCGCAGCCGCTCGAAGACCTGAACGATTTGCTCGACGGGAACGTTCTCGTCCACCGTGTGGGCAAGTGTGGGATCCCCCGGCCCGAAGTTCAGGGCCGGGGTTCCTGCTTGTGAGAACCGAGCTACGTCGGTCCAGCCGTACTTCGGTTCGACCGGAACACCCATCGCTTCGATGAAATTCGCCACGAAAGGCTGATCCAAACCGGGCCTAGCACCCGGGGCTTCGTCGATCACGGTGACGTCGTAGTCCGAGAAAGTCTCCTGCACATGAGCGATCGCTTCGGGAATGGAGCGATCCGGTGCGAATCGATAGTTGACGGTCACGATGCATTCGTCGGGAATCACGTTGCCTGCGACTCCCCCGCGAATACCCACGGCATTCAAGCCTTCGCGGTATTGCAGCCCATCGACTATCGGCTCACGGGGTTGATAGGCGGTCAGCCGATTCAAGATGTCGGCGGCCGAGTGGACCGCGTTGCTTCCCTGCCACGATCGCGCACTGTGCGCGCGGCTGCCGCGCGCCG
>CAZQRR010000285.1:0-2064 GCA_964595675.1 uncultured Rubrivirga sp.
GAGCGTCCGACTGAAAATCGGAAGGTCGGCGGTTCGACCCCGCCCCTGGCCACCGCACCTCTCGGATGTGTGTCTTGCCTGGCAGTCCGCTACTAAGTCGCATAGGACTTGCATAGTCGTACGTTATTCCGTACGTTGGTTTCATGTCCAACACGATCACGGCGACAGACGCCCGAGCCAAGCTCTACAACTTACTGACCGAAGTCAACACCAGTCATAGTCCCATCACGATTACCGGCAAGTCCGGCAATGCGGTCCTGGTCTCCGAAGACGACTGGAACGCCGTGATGGAAACAGTGGCGTTGCACTCCGTTCCAGGGCTTGTTGAAGACATCAACTCCGGGCGGGACGAACCGATCGATACCACCCCGTTGACCTGGTGACCTACGAACTAGCCTTTACCACTCGTGCCCGAAAAGATGCAAAGAAGCTCACAAGCAGCGGGCTACAGCCACAAGCTCAACGACTCCTTGACGTTGTTGCCGACAACCCATTTCGCAATCCACCCCCGTACGAAAAGCTTGTCGGAGACCTCAGGGGCTGTTACTCACGGCGCATCAATCTTCAACATCGCCTCATCTACGAGGTGTTGGAATCTGACCGGATCGTTCGAGTTCTTGCAATGTGGAGTCACTACGAATAACGTCAAAAGCTGACAGAAATCGGGCGGGTAACACACTGGTTCATCATGGGGCACAGTGACGCTACTGTCACCGACTGAAAATCGGAAGGTCGGCAGTTCGACCCCGCCCCTGGCCACCGTCACCCACTGTTCTCCTCACGTGGTCCAGAAAGTTCCCCGTACTCTGACTTCATGGACCATGCATCGATTGCTGAGACCTCGCGATTCGGCGAATTCCTGGGGCGCGTCGGGTGCACGCTTGATGGGCGCGTGACCGAGCCAGCTCCGGATGCGTTGACCATGCGCGACGCCTGGGCGGACCTGGAGCACGTCGAGTTGCCGGAAGTAGGTGTCGGGGCCGACCACGTCGTCGACCAAATCACCGAGCAACTGATCCCCAACGGTGCGCGGATGATCGATCCAGCCTTCTGGATGTTCATCACTGCCGGGCCAACGACTGTCCCCGTCGTTGCGGCGACTGCCGCGTTGGTGGCGGGTATGCAGCGTCAGACCATCCACGCATTCCATGCGCTCGAGGAGACATCACTTCGCTGGCTGGCTCAGCTCGTCGGGTTACCGGGGGAGATGCGCGGTGTGTATTCCAGCGGCGGTTCCACAGCGAACCTGACTGCCCTCGGGGCTGCTCGTCAGTTTGCGCTTGAGTCGCGCGGCATCGATCCGGCTGAGCAGGGGTTCGATGGCACCACATCAGTGGTCTATGCATCGACGGAAGCGCATCACACGATCCAGCGCTCCATGGCGGTGCTGGGCATGGGCAGGCGAAACATTCGGCTGATCCCGGTCGACAATCGCCAACACATGGTGCCCGAAGCGCTTGCAGAGGCGATGGACGCTGACCTTCGCGCAGGCCTCATACCAGTCGCTGTGGTGGCTAATGCCGGCACCACGAATACCGGTGCGATCGATCCGCTGCGCCAATTGGGCGAGATGGCACATGCCCGCGGCACCTGGTTTCACGTGGACGGTGCTTACGGGCTACCCGGCATCCTGGATGAGCGCGTCAGCCGGCGCTATGACGGATTGGAGCTAGCAGATTCCGCAATCGTCGATCCGCACAAGTGGCTCAACGCGCCCGTGGGTGTGGCGGCTACCTTCGTGCGCGACCGATCAATCCTGCAGCGAGCATTCGCGCAGGGCGCCGCTGATTATCTTGAAGGGTCATTCTCCACTCAAGAAGAAGGCGTTGTCGTATCGGTTGATTCATTGGGCATCCCCTATTCCGACTTCGGCGTGGAGCTTTCCGCCACATCCCGGGGTGTTCAAGTCTGGGCACTCATCCGTGAACAAGGAAGAGCCGGTATTGCGGAACGCATTCGACTCGACAATGACTTCGCGCAATACGTGGCGCAACGAGCGCGTGAAGATGAACGCCTCGAAAACCTGACCGATCCTGAACTCTCCATCGCATGCATTCGCTACGT
>CAZQRR010000286.1:0-2056 GCA_964595675.1 uncultured Rubrivirga sp.
AACGCCGCCACCACCCCCATGCTGGGCGGACTCCTGGCCTTCATCACCGCATCGCAACTCATGAGTCGCCGCCCGTGGAACGTCCTGTCCACCTTGGTCATGGGCTCGTTGGTGATCGTCGCCATCTTGAGTGCCACCGTGGCGGTCGCCGGACTCGCCGCATCATTGGCCCTCGGATGGGCCGTCGGTCTGGCCGTTCGCTACACCTTCGGCATACAGACCACCCGCCCCAGCGGTGCCGAGGTTGCCGAGGCGTTGGACCGCGGTGGCCTACCGATCACGATGCTGCGTGCGCAGGAATCCACCTCGCGCGGACGCCGCTACATCGCAACGACCCGCAGCGGTCAGCTGCTCCAGGTGACCGTCTTCGACCGTGACCTGGAGGGCGCCGGACTCGCCCGCTCGATCTGGACCTCACTGCGCTTGCGCGAGGAGCCGGGCAACTCCGCCTTCAACATGCGACGCGCACTCGAGCATGCCGCTTTGGTCTCCTACGCCGGGGAGGCCGCTGGCGTACCTGAGCCGCGGTTGCTGCTTGCTTCGGAAGTGGGACCGGATTCATGCGTATTGGCCTACCAGCACATCGAAGGTGTCCTCTTCTCCGATTTGCCCGAGGTCACCGATGCCGACTTGACGGGGGCGTGGCGCGCCGTGCGGACTTTGCACGAACACCAGATCGCCCATCGCTCGCTCACCGCGGACCATCTGTTGCGAGCTTCCGATGGCAGCATCTGGGTCCTGGGTCATAACACTGGCGGGGTAGCCGCCAGCGACGTCTCGATGCGCATCGACGTCGCCGAGATGCTGTGCACACTGGCGATGCTGACCGATGCGCAACGCGCCGTGGACGTGGGTCGGACCGTGCTGGGACTCGAAGGAATCGGGCGAGCCCTTCCGGCCCTACAGCCGGTCGCGCTGTCTCGAACCACACGCATCAGTTTGCGCAAGCACAAAGGGCTTCTCGTTGCCCTGCGAGATCGACTCGTCGAAATCCGCCCCGGTGCCGATGAGGAGACCATCCAATTCGAGCGCATCAAACCGCGCACCTTGATCCTGGTCGTCGTCGGAACCATCGCGGCGTACGTTCTCCTTTCTCAATTGGCGCAGGTCGATCTGGCCACGCTGGTCACCGATTCGGATTGGCGCTGGATAGCAGCCGCATTCGTGTTCAGCCTGCTCACCTACTTCGGATCTGCGTGGTCGCTATCGGGCTTCGTGCCAGAGAAGTTGCGCCTCAAACACACCCTCCAAGCACAGGTCGCCGGCGACTTCGCAACGCTCGTGTCCCCACCCACTCTCGGCTCCATCGCGATCAACGTTCGCTACCTGCAAAAGTCCGGGCTACATCCGGCCCTTGCGGCTGCGAGCGTGGGCGTGTCAGGAGTCATGACCTTCATCGTCCACATCCTGTTGCTGCTGGGCTTCGGTATCGCCGCCGGAACCGCGGCGGACTTCACCTTCGACCCCCCACGAATCGCGGTCATCATCGTCGCCGGCGTGGCGGTTCTCGCACTCGCCCTGCTCGCGATCCCGCGGGTTCGCAAAGAGATCACCCGCAGGGTTCGTCCTTTGGTTCGCGAGGTCGTGCCGCGTTTGGTGACGGTCGCCCAGCGTCCAGCGAAACTGGCCGAAGGCATCGGCGGCATCCTGCTCCTCAACCTCTCCTACATCGCCGTCCTCTACGCCTCGGTCGCGGCGTTCGGCGGATCGATGAGCATCGCGTTGGTGGCCGTCGTCTACCTCGCGGGCGCCACGATCGGGCAGGCGGCTCCCACGCCCGGTGGTCTCGGAGCCGTCGAGGCCGCGCTGGTGGCCGGTCTCACGGCAGCGGGTTTGGATGCAGGAACCGCCGTGTCCGCGGTCCTGCTCTACCGGCTGATCACCTTCTGGCTGCCGACGGTTCCGGGCTACTGGGCATTCACCAAACTCACCCGCGAGGGCCTGCTCTAGGCGTACTGACCGCGGGGCGCTGATCTCGTCGCCGAGCGTTCCTTCGCGCAACCTGACATGCTTCGCCCATGAGCGAAGACAAGGTAATCGTCACCCCGTTGAAGGA
>CAZQRR010000287.1:0-2039 GCA_964595675.1 uncultured Rubrivirga sp.
CTGCAGTTCGACTACTGGCAGTGGTTGAGCCTTACTCTCGCAGCCCCGGTGGTCGTGTGGGGTGCTCTTCCCTTCCATCGCGCAGCCTGGGTCAACCTCAAGCACGGTGCGGCAACTATGGACACGCTCGTTTCGATGGGCGTAGGTGCAGCGTTCATCTGGTCGCTGTACGCACTGTTCTTCGGTGGTGCCGGTGAGCCGGGTATGCGTATGGCATTCCACCTGCTTCCCACGCAAGGTGGGGGGACAAGTGAGATCTATCTCGAGGTTGCTGCGGCCGTCACCACTTTCATCCTGCTCGGACGCTACTTCGAAGCGCGGGCCAAGCAGCGCAGTAGTCAGGCCCTCACTGCGCTCATGTCCATGGGTGCCAAGGACGTCACGATCCTCCGTAACGGACAAGAGCAACGGATGCCTATCGAACAGCTCCCAGTGGGTGCTGAATTCGTGGTGCGTCCGGGGGAAAAGATCGCAACCGATGGCGAAGTGATCGACGGCAACTCAGCAGTCGACATGTCCCTGCTGACCGGCGAACCGGTTCCGGTTGAAGTGAAACCTGGCGATGAGGTTGTGGGCGCTGGCATCAACACCAACGGACGCTTGGTCGTCCGGGCGACCCGCGTCGGCGCGGACACCCACCTTTCACGGATAGCAGCCCTCGTTGAGCAGGCCCAGACTCAGAAGGCTCCGGTGCAGCGGCTCGCCGATCGCATCTCCGCGGTGTTCGTGCCGATCGTCATAGTCATCGCACTTGCAACCGTGATCGGCTGGATCCTCGCTGGGGCAGGCGTCACGTTCGCCTTCACCGCTGCCGTTGCCGTGTTGATCATCGCCTGCCCCTGCGCCCTCGGACTGGCGACTCCGACCGCGCTACTCGTGGGCACTGGACGCGGTGCGCAGATGGGAATCGTGATTCGCGGTCCGCAGATCCTCGAGGCAACACGGCGCATCGAAGCAATCGCTTTGGACAAGACCGGAACGCTCACCGAAGGCCGCATGACGGTGGTCGACGTTCTTCCAGCAGACAACCACAGCAGCGACGATGTCCTCGCTCTCGTCGCGGCTGTTGAAGCGGCCTCCGAACACCCCATTGGTCAAGCGATCGCCGCGGCAATCGACTCACCTGCACCCGTCGAGTCGTTCTCCAGCACCCAGGGTCGTGGGGTCCAAGGTGTGGTGGATGGACAAGCGATCGTCGCTGGTCGCCCGCAATGGCTGACCGATGAGTGGTCGATCACGATTCCCCCAATGTCAACAACCTGGATCCAGCAGCACCAGGGACTAGGTCAGACGGTGATCGCCGCAGCATCCGACGGCAACTTCCTTGGCGCGATCGCAGTAGCCGATGCGATCAAGCCCACCAGCAAGCAAGCGATCGACGACCTCAAGGCGCTGGGACTGGACCCGGTCCTGGTCACGGGTGACAACAACGCCGCAGCGCACGCAGTCGCGAAACAACTTGGCATCGACAACGTCCGGGCCGACGTCCTTCCCGAAGACAAGATCGCTATCGTCAAGGAACTCCAGGCCAGCGGCCAACGCGTTGCGATGGTGGGTGACGGCGTAAACGACGCCGCAGCCCTCGCGCAGGCGGACTTGGGAATGGCCATGGGATCGGGAACTGACGTAGCCATCGAAGCCAGCGACATCACGCTGATGCGCTCTGATCCGCGCAGCATCGTCGATGCGATCAGGCTCTCGCGAAAAACCCTGGCCACCATCAAGGGAAACTTGTTCTGGGCCTTTGCCTACAACGTCGCAGCTATTCCGTTGGCCGTCGCGGGCCTGCTGAACCCGATGATCGCCGGCGCAGCTATGGCCTTCTCTTCGGTCTTCGTAGTCACGAACAGTCTCCGGTTGCGTCGTTTTCGCAGCACGAGTTGAGACCGGTTCCCCTCCGAACCCGGGCACCAAGCCACCGAAGGGTGCCCCGGTAGCATTCTCAGGCTCGCCTGGCGAGCACGCCGCCTTAGCTCAGGGGTAGAGCAACGCACTCGTAATGCGTAGGTCCGGGGTTCAAATCCCCGAGGCGGCTCCAT
>CAZQRR010000288.1:0-2033 GCA_964595675.1 uncultured Rubrivirga sp.
CAGGTCCTCGGCGGGCTCGACCAAGGGCGGCAGGCTCACGGTGACTCCTCGTTCCTTCTGAAGTGCTTGACGCTTCAACAAGGTTAACGACGACACCCCCCGCCACATTCCCTACCTATCTAGTTGCAAATGCCTCGCAAAAAGGCAGACCGACCTAAGCGGGGCGCCCCATCATGTGCGCAACGGCCTTTTCGATGGACTTCCAGATAACGGATGGAACAACACCCTGCACTGGACCCAGGGCCCACTTGTTCACGGTGCTCAGCGCCCACATTTGGACCACAGAGTCCCGCGTCAATCCGGCAGTCCCTGACGGAATGAACACGGCACCAGGCAAGGATGCGAAACTCGTTCGCGTCGTCAACGCAGCAACAAGAGTCGTCTGAAGCCGCGAACGGTTCAGTTCATCGCCCTGTACGACAACAACGGGCCGCGCACCTTGCGGCTCCGAGCCGACGGCTTCGCCAAAGTCGAACCAGCGAACTTCACCCTGGGACACAAGATCAGGAGTCATCGTCGCCTTCCTCCCATTCATGGGCGGTGGCCCGTAGGTACGCGACGCCATAGTTGACGATGGCCTGATCTTCAGATGGGTCGTACCCGGTTGCTTCAAGAATCGCGTTGATCTCCGCTACCTGATCAGGGAGCGTGAGCTCGTTCACGTACTGCCGGGCTGCATCGGCGAAGAACTGCGACCGGGAGATTCCCATCTTCTGCGCCTGGGCCTCCACCGCCTGAAATACGTCATCGGGCACTGAAATTGCGAACTTCATACTGCGAGTATGACCAGGTATTACCTGTGCGTCAAGGAGTGCTTCCATTCCGCGACCCTGGAGCACGGATACCGGGGTGAACCAGTCTGCGGTGGTCGCCTGTGGATGGTCGGCACGCAGTCAGGGGATGAGATTGCGGAGCACGCGCAGGGCAACGGAGAGCGTGGCGAGATCGGGTTCTTCGACGGCGTTGATCTCATCGAGGGTGGCGCGGGCGCGAGCAACGCCTTCGGCGTTGGCTTCCTCCCATTGCTGGATGCGTTGCTGCGGTGGGATGCTCGCATCGGTGGAGTCGATGACGGCGCTGGTGAGGGATGCGATCGCTTGGTAGAGGTCGCTGCGCAGAGCTTGGCGAGCGAGCGCGGTCCAGCGGTCACCCCGTGGCAGCGCGGTGATGCGTAGCAGCGTGCGATCCATGTCGTAGCGATCGGACAGCGTGAAATACAGCGGGATGACGGTGGTGGAGTCCTCACCGGTCTTGACGCAGATGTCGGTGATATCCAGGAGCGCGAAGACGTCGAGTCCGCTGGCGGCTTTGCGTGCGAGTTCCTCGGGCGCTCCGGCATCCATGAAGCGCTTGGTGAGGCGCTCGAATCGCTCGGCCTCGTTGCCGGTGAGCGCTTGCGAGACACCGCTGCTGTGCTGGGAGACGACGGGGGTGAAGTAAGCGACCTGCTCGGCGATGTCGATATCGCCGGTGCGAGTTTGCAGGAACCAGCGGGTGGCGCGGTCGAGCAAGCGCCGGGTTTCGAGTTGCAGGGCGCTTTGCGCGGTGGTGGGAATCTGGTTGTCGAGCTCGTTCACCCAGTCCCACATCTGATCGATGGAGAAGACCTCCATCGCGGCGAGTGCCGCCTTGACCACCTGCACTGCGCTGGCGCCGGTCTCTTCGATGGCACGGAACACGAACGTGACGCCGCCGATGTTGAGGAGCCTGTTGGTGATCTCGGTGTTGATGATCTGACTGCGAAGCGGGTGCGCGGTTATCTCCTGGCGGTTGTCCTCGCGCATCTTCGGCGGGAAGTAGTCGACGAGCGTTCTTTCGAACCATGGATCATCTGCGAGATCCGTCTCGTTGAGTTCCGCGAGCAGCGCGATCTTGCCGTAGGCGAGCAGAACGGCAAGTTCGGGCGAGGTGAGCGCCTCCCCCGCGGCGCGGCGAGTGGCGAACTCTTCGTCGTCGGGCAGGTTCTCCACCGCCCGATCGAGGATGCCCTCGTGCTCGAGGTGGCGGATCATCCGCTGGTGCACGGTGACCAG
>CAZQRR010000289.1:0-2016 GCA_964595675.1 uncultured Rubrivirga sp.
CTACCACCAATCGGGAGTTGCGTTCCAGGAGCGATCGCGCTGCACGCATTCAGCGTGTTGCACTGCACAGTTGCGCCGTCCGGGACAGTGTACGTACCAACTCCCTCGTTGCTCCACACGACAACCTCGGGGTTGGTCGCATCGCCCAACTGGCACACGTTCGGGTTGTTCGCGTCGCCGCGAGTGCATGAGTAGAAGGAGTTGACCATCCAGTCGTACGCGGTCTGGTAACCCACCGCACCAGGGGTTCCGTCCTGCAAGATGATGCCGAGGCGACCATCCGGACGGAACCAGTAATACCAGTAGGTGCGATCGATACCGGTCATGATCGAGTCGAGGAACGTGCTGGCGGTCCAGTCGGCGGCCTGCGCTCCATTGATCTGCTGGCCACGGATGTTGCCCGGACCCTTGATGCCGTAGTTCACCTCTGTGTCCCACAGTTCCACTCGGCTGGGGACGTTCGCCTTGCGCACGTCTACAAGAACCTGATCGATCAACTTCAACCGATCACCGGGGGTGCCTTGGCCATCGGGGTAGGTGTGGACGCTGATGGCGTCAACGGGCCAACCCATCTTGCGCAGTTCCTTCAGGTACGCCGGAAAGAAGCGCTTGTAGGCCTTCTCCAGACGAACAGTGCTGCTGGCGGCAACCACCTTGGCGGTGGGATCACCGGCGCGAATGATCTTCGCGGCCTCGCGCGTCAGCTGGGCCATCTGCTTCGGGCTGCCGGAGTAGAAGTCGGCGAGGTTGGCCTCGTTCCAGATCTGGTACGCGTCGATGCTGTTGCCGTAGCGCTGGACGACGGCGCGAACCCACTTCTTCCAGTCGCTCATCTTGGGGTTGGCCGCACCGGTGCCGCCGTACGGATAGTTGCCCTTCGGTGCCTTCTTCTGCGCCCACTTCGGTGTGGAGCCGAGCACGTACGTGATCGACATGTCCTGCGCGTTCGCGCTTGCGATCGCGGCGTCCATGCCGTTCCACCAGAACACGTTCTTCTTCTGCTGAACCTGACCCCAGGCCACACCCGAGTCCCACAATCGGACCGTGCCGACGTTCGCGTTCGGTCGCTCGCCGTTCGCGATCGCCGGGATGTGCTGTCCGAACTGCACATCGGGAACGGGGTTCGCGGCGGCGGCTATCGGGGCGACAGCAATAGCAGAGCCGATCATGGCTGCGCTGGCGAGGACTGCGGTCAAAGATCGACGCATGGGGGAAGGCCTTTCTGTGGGGCTCACGGGGCAGTTGCCGTTCAGGGCCCTTGCAGGCTAGCCCAGGAGCAGACAATCACCGCCCATTTACAGGGGTGTTGACGGAATTCGGAGTGGCGGCACTCCCGAGCGAAATGTCCCTTTTACCTCAGGTTTTCTTCAGGACATACAGGGATTGGCCGTCCGTTTCCCGGCCGTAGACGAACCGATCGACAGCCATCCCGGAAGCGGCCACGTGGTCTTCGAAATGACGACGAGCAAAACGAGTGCAGTGCAAGCGCCCCTTCCACTCCAACGGACCGTAGTTTTCCGGGTTCTCCTCCCAGTCCGCCACGCCCTCCTCAACGAAGCACGTCACGAATGCCCTGCCCATCTCACTCAAGGCTTCGCCGATCAGCTCCAGGTAGGCGGCGGTGTCGTCGTCGTTCATGTGAGAGAAGACCGAATACGCGTAGAAGACATCCACCGAGTCGGGCTCCGCGGCGATGGTTCGCTCGGGCAAGCCGGCGGGGTTGTAGCGCTCGTTCGCCACGTCCACGCAGGTGAAGCGGTAGCCGGGGGCAGTCAGGTTCTCCCGAGCCCAACTGATCAGATCCGGTTGCACGTCCACGCCGTGGTAGTCCGCTATCCGGCCAGACTTGTAATGCTCGCGGACGCCGATGGCCAAGCGGCCTGCCCCGCAACCCCAGTCGAGCAGCCGAGAATTCTCATTGAGGCCAGCCAGGCGTTCGAGGCGCTTCACATCGCGGACCGCGGTGCGGATGAAGGCATCATCGTTCTTGAAGTGCTTGCCACCCATCCGGTACTT
>CAZQRR010000290.1:0-1996 GCA_964595675.1 uncultured Rubrivirga sp.
TGCCGTGGGCGGCGCTCGGGGTCGACATCGTCATCGAGTCGACGGGGCACTTCACTGACGCGACCAAGGCTCGGGCGCACCTGGATGCGGGTGCCAAGAAGGTCATCATCTCCGCACCCGCCAAAAATGAAGACATCACGATCGTCATGGGCGTCAACCAGATCGACTACGACCCGAGCAAGGACTCGGTGATCTCCAACGCTTCCTGCACCACCAACTGCCTGGCCCCGATGGCCAAGGTGCTCGACGACTCGTTCGGCATCGTGCGTGGCATGATGACCACGATCCACGCCTACACCAACGACCAGCGCATCCTCGACTTCCCGCACGATGACCTTCGGCGTGCTCGCGCAGCCGCGATCAACATGATTCCCACGACAACGGGCGCTGCCAAGGCGATCGGCCTGGTGCTCCCGCAGCTCAAGGGCCGCCTGGATGGCTACGCCATGCGCGTCCCGACGCCCACGGGATCGGCGACCGACCTCACCGTCGAGCTCGAGCGCCCGGCAACGGCGGAAGAGATCAACACCGCCATGAAGGTGGCCAGCGAGGGCGCCCTCAAGGGCATCCTGCAGTACACCGAGGACCCCATCGTCTCCACCGACATCGTCACCGACCCCGCATCGGTCATCTTCGATGCAGGTCTCACCAACTCCATGGGCACCCTTGTGAAAGTTGTCGGCTGGTACGACAACGAGTGGGGCTACTCCAATCGCTTGATCGATCTCACGCAGTACGTCGGCGCGCGCCTGTGAGCGATCGGCTGTCGCACCTTGACGTCGAGGGGCGCACGGTGATCGTCCGATGTGACCTCAACGTTCCGTTGGAGTCGTCGGCAGATGGCGTGGCGATCTCCGACGATGGTCGCATTCGCGCAAGCATCCCGACGCTGACGTCATTGAGCAATCGCGGAGCGAAGGTGGTTGTCCTCGCACACCTGGGCCGGCCGAAGGGTCAGCCCGATCCTGGGTTGTCCCTGGAGCCGGTCGGGCGTCGTCTCGGCGAGCTCCTCGGCGCCCCGGTGACGTTCATCGACGCGGTAAGTGGTCCGAGCGTAGATGCGGCGGTGCGGATGCTGGGTGCCGGCGAGGTCGCGCTGCTTCAGAACGTCCGTTTCGACCCTCGTGAAACGAGCAAGGATTCAGCGGAGCGCGCGGAGCTTGCCGCCGAATGGGCCGAGTGGGCCGACGCCTACGTCAGCGACGGCTTCGGAGTCGTCCACCGGGAGCAGGCTTCTGTCACGGACGTGGCCAGGCTCTTGCCCTCCGCGCCGGGCCTACTCGTGGAGGCGGAACTCGAGAGCTTCGCCCGCGTGCTGGCTGATCCGCAGCGTCCCTACGCCGTCGTCCTCGGCGGGGCGAAGGTCTCGGACAAACTTGCGGTCATCGGCCATCTGCTCGAGAAGGTCGATCGCATCCTCATCGGCGGGGGAATGGCCTTTACGTTCCTGCGGGCTGAAGGCTTCTCCGTAGGTGATTCACTGCTCCAGGAAGACCTCATTCCCACGGTTCGGGACATCATGGATCGTGCGCGGCGCGCGGGCGTGGAGATCCTTCTTCCGGTGGATGTGGTCATTGCTGAGGACGTCTCAGCCGATGCGTCGACTCAGGTGGTGAGCGTCGGTGAGATCCCAGACGGCTGGAAGGGGCTTGACATCGGGCCGGCAACAGCCGCTGCTTACGCCGTAGCGCTGGCGGACGCGCGCACGATCGTCTGGAACGGCCCGATGGGCGTGTTCGAGATAGCGGCCTTCGCCGAGGGCACCAGGACCGTCGCCACGGCCATGGCCGAAGCGGACGGCTTCACGGTCGTTGGTGGCGGTGACTCCGCCGCAGCTATCCGCGCGCTCGGCATCGATGAGGCATGCTTCGACCACATCTCCACCGGCGGCGGAGCCAGCCTGGAGCTCCTCGAGGGCAGGGTGCTGCCAGGAATCTCCGTACTCGAGGAAGGCACACGATGACCGATCGACGCCCGCTCATGGCCGGCAACTGGA
>CAZQRR010000291.1:0-1991 GCA_964595675.1 uncultured Rubrivirga sp.
GCTTCCTGCTGCAGCGTGGAAGTCATGAACGGAGCCTTCGGCTTCTTCGACGCGGGCTTTTGCACCACCGACGCCACGGTGAACGCCTTGCCGTCGAGTGCAGCCACGAGACCTTGCGCGGCCTGCTCGTCGAGCTGCACCGCACCTTCGCGGGAAAGGCGACCCGATTCGTCGAAATCCGAACCGGTGGCGACCTTCGCGCCGTCGATGCTGGTCAATCGACCCGGGAACGGCCCGGGCAGGAACTCGGCGTCGATTCCCCAGTACTCCGCGGCAGTGAACGCGATGCGCTCACGCTCCTTGTCCACCACCAGCCGAACGGCAACCGACTGCACGCGGCCGGCGGACTTGGCCTCCCGACCGATCTTCTTCCACAGCACTTCGGAGACCGGGTAGCCGTAGAGCCGATCCACCACCCGGCGGGTCTCCTGGGCGTCGACCAGCCGCATATCGAGTTCCCGCGGGTTCTGCACTGCCTCGCGGATCGCCTCGGGGGTGATCTCGTTGAAGACCATGCGCTTGACCGGAACCTTGGGATCGAGCACCTCGAGCAGGTGCCAGGAGATGGCCTCGCCCTCTCGGTCCTCATCGGTTGCGAGCAGGAGTTCGTCGGCCTGCTTCAAAGCCGCCTTCAATTCCTTGATGGTCGCCTTCTTGGAATCGTGGATGACGTAGAAGGGCTGGAATGCGTCGTCGACGTCCACGGCGAGCTTGGCCCACGGTGCCTTGCGGTACTCGGCTGGGATCTCCGATGCCTTGGATGCCAGGTCACGGATATGGCCGACGGACGCCAGCACGGTGTAACCGTCGCCGAGGTAGCCGGCGATCTTCTTCGCCTTGGCCGGCGATTCGACGATCACCAATGTGTTGTCCGGCACCTGCAGTTCCTTCCAGCCCAGGGAGGATCCCGATCGGTCCCCCGTTCAGCGGCGGAGTCTGACGGTAGGACACCAGCGGTTGTCAACTCCGCACCGCCCCCGAAGACGGCGACTGCCCGGCCATTCCCCTACGGGGAATGAGGGACCGGGCAGCCGTCCGATTATCGGAATCTCGGTGTCGGAGCCGTTACGCCTTGGCGGTCTCCTGGTCACCGACCGCGATGGGACGACGCTTGGAGATGACCACCGCCACCACCACGATCGCGGTCGCTGCGATGGCGATGGCCCAACGGATGGTCGGGTTGGCGCCGTCGCCGATGCTCAAGGACACCACGGCCGGTGCAACGAGCAGCGCAACCAGGTTCATCACCTTGATCAGCGGATTGATGGCCGGACCGGCGGTGTCCTTGAACGGATCGCCCACGGTGTCGCCGATGACCGTCGCCGAGTGTGCCTCGGAGTTCTTGCCGCCGAAGTGACCGTCCTCGACGAACTTCTTGGCGTTGTCCCAGGCGCCACCGGAGTTGGACAAGAACACCGCCATGAGTACGCCGGTCGCGATCGTGCCCGCGAGGTATGCGCCGAGTGCACCTACGCCGAGGCCGAAGCCGACGGCGATCGGGGTGAGCACCGCGAGCAGACCCGGGGTGATGAGTTCGCGCAGCGAATCACGCGTGACGATGTCCACGACCTTGCCGTACTCCGGCTTGGCCGTGCCCTCCATGATTCCGGGGATCTCGCGGAACTGACGGCGCACCTCGAAGATCACCGCACCTGCAGCACGGGAGACCGCGTTGATCGCCAGACCGGAGAACAAGAACACCACGGCTGCGCCGATCACCAGGCCGACGAGGTTCGCCGGGTTGGCAACGTCCAGGATCCCGTAGAACTGGAGCTGATCACCGATATCGGCGACGGTGGTGTTCAAAGTTGCCGACGTCTTCGCAGCGGCTCCGAACACAGCCTCGCGGTAGGCACCGAACAGTGCCGTCGCGGCGAGCACCGCAGTAGCAATGGCGATGCCCTTGGTGATGGCCTTCGTGGAGTTGCCCACGGCATCGAGGCGGGTGAGCACCGCGGCGCCCTCTCCCTCGACATCACCGGACATTTCGG
>CAZQRR010000292.1:0-1977 GCA_964595675.1 uncultured Rubrivirga sp.
CCGTCACCGATCCGGTAGGTGCGCAGCAGGTAGTTCCAGTGGCAGTCCGGGCAGACCTCCACCACATAGACCCCGATGTCCCCGAACCGGACTGCCAGGCTGGGCAGGTCCTTGGTCTCCCGGATGCGCCCGGAATAAGGGCCCAGTTCGTCGCCGTAGACATAGGTCAGATGCACGAGGTTCGGGGAGTGGCAGGCCGGGCAGTCCTGCTCGGTCTCCTCACCGTGGAACTTCGCGGCCTTCAGCAGGTAGGGATCGGCATCGCAGAAATCGCTGGAGAGGATGCCGCCGCGGTGAAAGCGGGTGATGTCCGAACGCCGTTGGAGCCCGTAGTCGATAGAACCGCGGGGTGCCAATGGATCGGCGATGGGCTCGGCTGGTGGCGAATCTTCAGGCTGGGTTGTGGAGGGGCGCCGCGGCGTGCCCCGTCCTGATTGGCCCCGTCCTGATTGGCCCCGTCCTGATTCCCCGCGCACCAAGGACCCGCGCACGCTCGACGCGCGCCCCCGAGATCCGCGAGGAACCGCCATAGCGGGAGTTTACGCCCTACAGTACGCTCCGAATCTCGTTGATATATCGTTGCGCTATATCGAGTGATAGGACGACAAGATGAGGCGGGACATGCTGGAGTTCGCGGTTCTCGGCGTACTCAGCGACGGCCCCATCCACGGCTACGAGCTTCGCAAGCGCCTGAGCGAGATGCTCGGGCCATTCCGCTCCTTGTCGTACGGCACCTTGTATCCGACGCTGCGCCGACTCGTCGGCCGAGGCGCCATCACCCCGGTTTCCCTGAGTCCGGCCGAGGATGAACTCGCGCTCAAGGGGAAGCGCTCCCGAATCGTCTACGCACTCACCCCCACGGGCAAAGAGGAGTTCCAGGAGTGGGCGAATCGACCTGGTCCCGGAGCGTGGGACGACGAAGGTTTCGCTGCGCACATGGCCTTCTTCTCGCGAACCGAACGACGCGCGCGCCTTCGCATCCTGCACGGTCGACGTACCTGGCTCGATGAACGCCTGTCCGCATTGCGCAAGGCGCTGAATGAACCTCGACAGCAACTCGATCCTTATGCCGCCTCCATGCGCTCGCTTGGTGTCGAGGCGGCGGAACGCGAGATGCGATGGATCGATGGACTGATCGAAAGTGAACAAGAAAACGACGGCAAGCTAGTGCCAGACCAAGAAAAGGGATAACACACATGAACACCAACACCTCAGAACCGATTCGCGTCGCGCTCGTCGGAGTCGGTAACTGCGCGTCCTCGCTGGTCCAGGGCGTCGAGTACTACAAGGATGCCAGCGACGACCAGATTGTCCCCGGTCTGATGCACACCCGTTTCGGTCCGTACCACGTATCGGATATCGAATTCGTCGCTGCCTTCGACGTCGATGCCACCAAGGTGGGCGAGGATCTGAGCAAGGCCATCCATGCATCCGAGAACAACACCATCAAGTTGTGCGACGTTCCCGATACCGGGGTGATCGTTCAGCGTGGGCACACGCTCGACGGACTCGGCGACTACTACCGCGCGACGATCACCGAGTCGGCGGTCGAGCCGGTGGATGTTGTTCAGGCACTCAAGGACAGTGGAGCGCAGATCCTCGTGTGCTACCTGCCCGTTGGCTCGGAGGAGGCCGCGAAGTACTACGCCCAGTGCGCGATCGATGCCGGCTGCGCGTTCGTCAACGCTCTTCCCGTCTTCATCGCTAGTGATCCTGAGTGGGCTGCGAAGTTCGAGGCTGCTGGACTACCCATCATCGGCGACGACATCAAAAGTCAGGTGGGAGCAACGATCACTCACCGAGTGCTCACCAAGTTGTTCGCCGATCGCGGCGTGATCGTCGACCGGACGTACCAGTTGAACGTCGGCGGGAACATGGACTTCAAGAACATGCTCCAGCGTGAGCGCCTGGAGTCCAAGAAGATCTCCAAGACTCAGTCCGTCACATCGCAACTCGAGTACGACCTCGGTGAAGGAA
>CAZQRR010000293.1:0-1976 GCA_964595675.1 uncultured Rubrivirga sp.
CATGCCGATCCACGGCGTCTACGCACGCCGATGGTTCGCGGCGATAACGGCTCCCTCACGCCAGCCACCTGGGATGAGGCCTTCGCAGTCATCAGGGACCGGCTCTCGTCGATCATCCTGAGCAGTGGCCCACAGTCGGTGGGTCTGTTCCTAGGCAACCCGAACGTCCACAATCTCTCCGGAGCCTTCTACCTACCCGCCTTCATCAAGGCGTTAGGGACGACCCAGCGGTTCTCAGCGAGCACCGTCGATCAGATGCCCAAGCAGGTCGCCTGTGGACTGATGTACGGAACCGCCCTGTCGGTTCCGGTCCCGGACATCGACCGCACGCACTACTTCCTCATGCTCGGGGCCAACCCGCTTGTCTCCAACGGCTCCATGATGACCGCCGCAGACTTCCCGGGCCGTCTGCGGCGTCTACGCAAGCGCGGTGGGCGCTTGGTCGTGGTGGACCCGATGCGGACGCGAACGGCGGCCGTGGCAGACGAACACCTCGCGATCCGTCCGGGATCGGATGCCTTGTGGCTCGCTTCCCTCGCCCATCTGCTGAGCGCCGAGCCCGTATTGGGCGAGGCGGGCCCATGGATCCAGGAGGGAGACTGGGACACGCTCGTTTCGGCCTTGTCTTCCTTCACACCGGAGGCCACAGCGCACATCACCGGCATCGATCCGGCCACTACGCGGCGCATCGCCGACGAACTACGGTCCGCGCCCAGTGCTGCCGTGTACGGGCGGATGGGGACGACCACCTCCGGCCTCAGCACGGGTTCGTCCATCACGTCGATGGCCACGCTGGCCTCGTGGCTGATGGACATCGTCAACATTTCCATCGGCGCGCTCGATCGACCCGGTGGCGTCATGTTCGCCCTGCCGGTTGCCGGTGGCCCGTCAACGGAAGGCACACCCGGCTCCGGTCACGGCGTCCAGATTCCAGGCCGGCGCAGGACCCGGGTCAGGCAACTACCCAGCGTGCTGGGTGAGTTCCCCGCTGCGGCTTTGGCTGAGGAGATCGACACCCCCGATCCGCAGACCGGAGAGCGCATCCGGGCGGTGTTCGTGATCGGCGGCAATCCGGTGCTGTCCACCCCTAACCAGGATCGACTGACCCGAGCATTCGACCAACTCGATCTGCTGGTGAGCGTGGATCCTTACCTGACGGAAACGAGTTCCCTGGCCGATGTGGTGCTGCCCGTCTCATCGCCGCTGACCCGCCCGCACCACGACGTCGTCTTCAACAACCTCGCCGTGCGCAATCAAGCCCGATACTCCCCCGCTGTCTTCGACGTGCCCTCCGGGGAGATGGACGAGACCGAGGTCCTTGCCCAGTTGGCGGCTATCGCGGCCGGCATCACCACCGGCACCGAGCCCACCGCGTCTGCCATAGACGACCTCATCGCGTACACGATCGCCACCAGCGCCTGCGAGGACGAAGCGTCGCGGGCTCATGGTCGATCTCCCACGGAACTGATGGAGGCCGTCTCCGACCGCTCGGGAGTGGACCGGATCTTGGACCTGCGGATTCGCTCCGGCCCCTACGGCGATGGTTTCGGCGAGTATTCCGACGGCCTGACCTTGCAGCACCTGCAGGATGCGCCGCATGGCATCGACCTCGGACCGCTGCAGCCACGTCTGCCCGAGGTCTTGCGCACTCCCAGTGGTCGCATAGACCTCGCGCCCCCGGTTCTCATCGAGGAACTGACTCGTGCGGCGGCACTTCTTGATCAACCCGATGCTTGTCCCCGGTTCACTTTGGTGGGACGACGCCAGCTTCGGAGCAATAACTCCTGGATGAAGGGCCTGCCCACATTGACGGGTGGTTCGAACACGGCCACGGCGATGATCCACTCGAAGGATGCTTCCGATCTGGGCATCGAGGACGGGATGGACGTGCGCGTTTCGACTGCCACGGGCTCGATCACCCTTCCCGTTGCCGTTCGCGACGACGTCTCGCCGGGCTGCGTGTGCATTCCGCACGG
>CAZQRR010000294.1:0-1939 GCA_964595675.1 uncultured Rubrivirga sp.
GGTCTGCAGATTCTCGACGCCGGCCTGGTGCCGATCATCGAACCCGAGGTGGACATCCACAGCGCCACCAAGGCAGCGATCGAAGAGTCCCTGCGCGACAAGCTCGCTGCGTGGCTGGATCGCGTGCCCGAAGGCAAGCAGGTCGTGTTCAAGCTCTCATTGCCGAGCCACAACGACTTCTACAAGCCTTTGATCGATCACCCGAAGGTGATGCGCGTCGTGGCACTGTCCGGTGGCTACTCGCGCGATGAAGCCTGCGACATCCTCACCGCCAACCACGGCATGATCGCCAGCTTCTCGCGCGCGCTCAGTGAGGGCCTGACCGCGCAGATGAGCGAGGCGGAGTTCACCTCCACCCTCGATGCGGCGATCGCCGAGATCTACGCCGCGTCGATCACCTAAACGACCATGGCATTAGGAGAGAACCTGCTGGGGGGTCCGCCGCCAACACTGTTGCCAGCGGATCCCACAGTGGAAGCCGAGTTGGCAGCGGGCGCGGATCCAGATTCAGTGGTGCGCGCACATCCGCAAAGTTCGCTGGCGTGGGCGGTCCTCGCCGACCAGGCGTGGTCCGAAGGCCGCGTAGTCGAGTCCTACGCATTCGCGCGCGTGGGCTACCACCGCGGGCTCGATGCGCTGCGCCGCAGTGGTTGGAAGGGTCATGGTCCGGTGCCGTGGAGCCACGAAGGCAACCGCGGCTTCCTGCGGTGCCTCGCAGCCCTGGGACGCACAGCGAATGCGATCGGTGAGCAGGAGGAAGTCACGCGTATCGGCGATTTCCTCACCGACTGCGACCCGCAAGCACCTCGCTGGTAGTCGTCGCGATTGTGGGCGCCGCTAGCCTGCATACGTGAGCAGCGCATCGGATCTACTCGTCGTCGGCGCTGGTTTATCGGGAATCGCGGCGGCTACCGCGGCGCACGATGCCGGGTTGTCGGTTCGAGTGCTCGATCGGGGCCGACGTATCGGTGGTCGCATGGCGTCGCGGCGTCTGCGTGATACCGGTACAGCCTTCGATGGTCGCGTAGTCGACTACGGCGCGAGCTACTTCACTGCGCGTGATCCGGGATTCGTCTCCGTCGTGGAGAAGATGGTCGCCGAGGGCGTGGTTCGCCCGTGGACGGACACCTTTCACGTGCATACCGAGGGCGCGATGGTGGGAGTCCGCACCGGTCCAATGCGTTACGCAGCGCCCGCTGGTCTGCGAACGGTGGTCGAGCATCTTGCCCACGCGGTGCCCGATATCACCACGGAAACGCATATCGAACGCGTTGAGGTGACGAATTCGGGTGTGCGCGCGGACGGCCACGAATCCTCCAGGGTGGCGCTGTGCATGCCGCAACCGCAGGCGGAACGAACGGTTGATGCCGGTCTGCTGCCCGAGGTGGGGATTACTTGGGAGCCGGTTATCGCCGTGACGCTCGTTTTCGAGAATCGCGATTGGCTCGACATCGACGGTGTGTTCGTCAACGACGATCCGATCATCACGTGGATCGCCGACGACGGTAAGCGGCGCGGCGATGATGCTCCGGTGCTCGTGGCCCACGTGAATCCTGTTTTCGCCGCGGGGCATCTGGAAGATCCGAGCGGTGTGCTGCCGAATGCGATCGCTGCCACACGCAGGGTGCTCGACATAGATGCGCTGCCGTCGTGGTCATGGGCGCACCGATGGTCGCTGGCTCGCCCGATCGCAGCCCTGGACGAGGACTACTGGATGCATTCGGAGCTTCCCCTGGGGCTGGCCGGCGACGCCTGGGCTGGCGGGCCTCGAGTGGAGGCTGCCTGGCTGTCGGGGCGGGCTCTGGGTCAGGCGATGGCCAACCCGTAAGCGTGGATCTTCACCGGATTCCTGGCCTCATTCCCATCCGATAGCCTCTCCGCTCGTGCCTGCAATCGTGCTCGTCGGCGCCCAGTGGGGCGATGAGGGCAAAGGAAAAGC
>CAZQRR010000295.1:0-1933 GCA_964595675.1 uncultured Rubrivirga sp.
CGATCGTGATCTCCCACCAGGTGATGGGAGATATGGACTACATCGTCGAGATGGATGCTGGACGGGTCGTCGCCAGCGGAACGCACGAAGAACTACTGGCTCGCGGAGGCTGGTACGCGGCGCAGATCCACCGGCAGGTAGAAGGCGAGGAGATGGTCCACGTGCTGCGGGGATTGCGTCCGGGTATCGCCACCGCCCGTTAGTGAGTGCAAGATAGAGGCGTGCGCGAGGACATCGATCGGGGCTTGTTCTCGGCGGTGGTTGCCGTCGCGGCGGGTTTGGAGCTCTCCGCGACATTGCGCCGGATCGTCCAAGCCGCGATCGATCTCGTCGATGCGACCTACGGCGCTCTCGGTGTCTTGGACTCCGACGGTCGTCTCGTGGATTTCGTGCACGTTGGCTTGACGGGCGAGCAATCCGACCGCATTGGTTCGTTGCCCGAAGGTCGGGGAATCTTGGGATTGTTAACCGACCATCCGGTTCCCATTCGTTTGGAACGCTTGTCCGACCATCCGAAGTCGGTGGGTTTTCCAGAGAACCATCCGCAGATGAACAGCTTTCTCGGCGTGCCTGTTCGCGTGCGCGGAGAGGTTTTCGGGAACCTGTATCTGACCGAGAAGCGCGGGGGTGGTTCGTTCAGCAGCGACGATGAGCGCACCGTCATGGCGCTGGCGGCCGCCGCAGCCGTCGCCATCGAGAACGCGCGCCTCTACGAAAGGTCGAGGCGACGTGAGGCGTGGCAGAAGGCGTTGACCGAGATCGCCACCACTGTGCTCGAGGGCGGCGACGCCGAGGAAACTCTCGCCCTGATCGCTCGGCGGGCACGGGAATTGATGTCGGCGGACGTGGCAGCCATCGCCCTACCCGTCGACGACGACCTCCGTGTCGAATTCGTCGAAGGGGAAGCGGGCATCGTGGGCGCTTTGGTGCCCGAGGACTCGATCACCTATCAGGCGTATGTCGAGGGAGTCGCTAAGTCCTCAGAGCAGTGCGCGATCGGTGATCTGGAGATGGTCGGTTCGGCTATCGCCGTTCCGCTTCGTACACCTGACCGCATCCTCGGAGTACTTACTGCGATGCGATTCGTTGATTCACCTGTCAGCATCCACGCACCTGGATCACGCGAACTGCTCGAACTCGTCGAACCCTTCGCATCGCAGGCGGCCGTAACTCTGGTTCTTGCCGAAGCCCAACTCGGTGAGCAACGCCTTGCCGTCTATCAAGACCGGGATCGCATCGCACGGGATCTGCACGACCTCGTGATCCAGCGCCTGTTCGCCACGGGAATGTCGCTGCAGGGCACTAGCCGACTCAGTGGGATTCCCGAAGACGCCCATGAGCGCATCAGTCGAGCGGTGGATGAACTTGACGAGACGATCAAGGAGATTCGTCACACGATCTTCGCCTTGCACGAACCCGTCGAAGGCCCGAACTCGACTCTGCGGGGGCGGGTCATGCGCGAGACCACGCAGGCGGCTGCTTCTCTCGGATTCGAGCCGGCGGTCCGGTTCGTCGGTGCGGTCGATTCAGCTGTTTCCGACGACTCCACCGAACATTTGATCGCGGCGTTGCGGGAGATGCTTGCCAATGCGGCCAAGCACGCTCAGGCATCACGCGTGGACGTGGTGGTCGCCCTCGAGGAGCCGGACGTGATCCTCACCGCCACCGACGACGGCATCGGACTACCAACGGAGTCTTCCGGCCGCCGTTCGGGAATGGCGAATATGTCAGCGCGCGCTCAAGAACTCGGTGGTGATTGCATCGCCGAGCGTGTTTCGGAGTCCGGTGGCACCCGGGTGATCTGGCGGGTTCCCGCCTAGGAGTGCTTTTCGGCTTCCAGACGGGCGACAAACGCCGCAGCCTGGGTGCGCCGCTCCATGCCCAACTTCGCCAACAGACTCGAGACGTAGTTCTTGACGGTCTTTTCGGCGAG
>CAZQRR010000296.1:0-1923 GCA_964595675.1 uncultured Rubrivirga sp.
AACGGGAAGTCGGGTGGTCATCACAGCGCGTGGCCAGGGACCACTCGAACGATTAGCCGAGGAGATGGCCGGCGCCGATGTTCCCGCCCGCGTCGTAGTCCAACTCGATGACGACCCAGTTGCGTCGTTGATCCGCAGTTCGGCCGCACAGGGGTTCGTCATCCCCGATGCTGATCTGGTTCTCCTTACGGAGGCCGATCTGCTCGGACAGCGTTCGAGTGGGAAATCCGACACGCGAATGCCGAGCCGCCGCCGACGTTCGGTGGATCCCCTCAGCTTGAAGTCGGGGGACTACGTGGTCCACGAGCATCACGGCGTGGGTCGGTACGTGGAGATGGTGAAGCGGACCGTCCAAGGAGCCGAGCGCGAGTACTTGATCATCGAGTACGCACCCAGCAAACGCGGTCAGCCCCCTGATCGACTGTTCCTACCGATGGACCAGCTCGATCTCATCACCAGGTACGTGGGTGGGGAAGCGCCGAGCGTGCACCGCCTCGGTGGAAGCGACTGGGCCAAGACCAAAGGTCGGGCGCGCAAGGCAGTGAGACAGATCGCCGATGAACTAATTCGCCTGTACGCCGCACGCCAAGCGAGTACCGGCCATGCGTTCGGACCCGATACCCCGTGGCAGCGTGAACTCGAAGACGCCTTCGCCTACGTCGAGACTCCCGATCAACTGTCCTCGATCGACGAGGTCAAGCGGGACATGGAGCGGGTTACCCCCATGGATCGTCTGATCTGCGGGGACGTGGGATACGGCAAGACCGAGATAGCTGTGCGTGCAGCCTTCAAGGCAGTTCAAGATGGCAAGCAGGTGGCAGTTCTCGTACCCACCACGTTGCTCGTGCAACAACATCAGGCGACTTTCAGTGAGCGATACGCACCCTTCCCGGTGCGCGTTGCCGCGCTGTCGCGATTCACTTCGGACAAAGAGCGCAAGGAGATCCTGGCAGGAATCACCAGTGGTGCCATCGACATCGTTATCGGCACGCATCGTTTGCTCACCCCGGAAGTTCGCTTCAAGGACCTGGGCTTGGTGATCATCGATGAAGAGCAGCGCTTCGGGGTTGAACATAAGGAGCACCTCAAGGCACTTCGAACCAATGTCGATGTGCTGGCGATGTCGGCTACACCGATTCCCCGAACCCTCGAGATGGCGGTAACCGGCATCCGCGAGATGTCGGTCATCCAGACACCTCCCGAGGAGCGTCATCCGGTACTCACGTATGTGGGCCCCTACGACACCAAGCAGATCACTGCGGCGATCCGGCGTGAACTGCTGCGGGATGGTCAGGTCTTCTTCGTTCACAACAGGGTGGAATCAATCGAGCGAGCCGCCGCCAAAGTGCGCGAGATGGTTCCGGAGGCGCGGATCGCGATCGCTCACGGGCAGATGCCCGAATCCCGCCTGGAACAGGTGATCGTTGATTTCTGGAATAAGGAGATCGACGTACTGGTCTGCACCACGATCGTCGAGTCGGGCATCGACATCGCCAACGCCAACACGTTGATCATCGACCGTGCGGATACGTTCGGATTATCGCAACTGCACCAGTTGCGCGGTCGGGTCGGTCGTGGGCGGGAGCGGGCCTACGCATATTTGTTGTTCGATCCCAACAAGCCGTTGACGGAGACCGCGCATGAGCGACTCGCAACCATCGCGCAACGCACCGACCTCGGCTCGGGTATGCAGATCGCCATGAAGGATCTGGAAATCCGCGGCGCCGGAAACCTCCTGGGTGGGGAGCAAAGCGGCCACATCGCGGATGTCGGATTCGACTTGTACGTGCGCTTAGTGGGGGAGGCGCTGGCCGCACACAAGGCCGGTGAAGCCGAACCGGAGGTGGCGGAAGTGAAGGTCGAGTTGCCCATCACCGCACACCTGCCTGAGAGTTACGTCCCGGCCGAGCGCCTTCGACTGGA
>CAZQRR010000297.1:0-1909 GCA_964595675.1 uncultured Rubrivirga sp.
CTCGGCCCGGACCAGTCCACGACGAGTCCCACTCCTACGCGAGCCATGGGGACCAGGTAATCGACTTCTACTTTCCACCAGATGGCAGCAACCGCACGGCCCTTCCCGTGGTCTTCCTCCATGGCGGGTACTGGCGCCCCGAATACGACCGAGCTCATGCGCGGTCGGCGGCGGGCGCGCTAGCCCAAGCCGGATGGGTCATTGCACTCGTCGAATACCGGCGCGAACCAGGAGAACCGGATCAAACTGTGTCGGATGTTTCCCATGCCATCGAGGCGGTCGCCCGTGTACTCGAGGTGCCGAAGGTCATCGTCGTCGGACATTCAGCTGGCGGACACCTCGCCTTGGTGGCCGCTCACCGAGTGCCCCAGATCCTCGCCGCTGTGATGGCTCTGGCACCCGTCAGCAACATCGCTCTCGCCGAGGAGCTCGACCTGGACGAAGGTGCCGTGCGCGCTTTCCTCGGTGCGCCATCGCACACGCGTACCGATCTCGATCCCAACGTTCTGGGAAGACCGACACTTCCAGTCCGCATCCTGCATGGAGCGAACGATTCGATCGTGCCAGTGGGGATGTCGACATCCTTCGGCCAGCGGTGGAACATCGTTGTGCACGAGATTCCCGGAATCGGCCACTATGAGCTCATCGATCCACAGGGCACGGCATGGGGAGATGTCCTGCGATCCCTCGAGGAGGTCTCCACATGAAACGTCCTTCGTATTTCCTCGTGGTTGCGACTTCGGCCATTGCGTTGTGCATTGCAGCCATCGCAACGCCAGCTAAGGCTGACTCACCCGCTTCCCGCACGGCGATGGCGACGGTGTCGGTGTTCCAGGGCATCCCGAATCTCGGCGATGACGACGGTGACGACGGGATCGACATCTACGCAGGCAGAACACTGCTTGCCGAACGTCTCACATCCGGGGACATCGCCACCACCACCATGAAGCCCGGCACCTACTCACTCACCGTGCTCCCGCATGGTTCAGCGTTCGCGCCGGGAACGTCATTGCTCACAGCTCCGAAGTTCAGAGTTCAAGCCAATGGCAACTACACGGTCGCACTGCACCTCACCCCCACGTTGGCGAGCACCGCGACCGTGTTCGAAAACGAGACCCGAACGGTTGGCCGTGACATGGGTCGCCTGACTGTCCGGAACATCGCCCAGGCTCCGAGTGCGGACATCCGCTCACGCGGCTCGGTCATCCTGCAAGACGTCCGACCAGGTTCCCAGCAGGACGTGGGACTGCGTACCGGGGACTACCGGTTGCAGATCATGCGGGCGAATTCACGACGGCCCCTCGTTCCAGCAAGTAGCCACAGAATCGTCAACGCTCCAGGGCGCCAGGACATGGGTGACAACCGGATCCTCTACCTGTGGGGATCAGCCGCGGACGGGTCGCTGGAACTCGCCGTCCAGGAGATCCCTCTCGACCTGCGCTAGCAGGCGCGGTTTTCTACCCATGCCAGAACCCATGCCAGAACCCATGTCCCGTCCGGCAAGGCGCGCATTCCATACTCATCTAGTGCGAACCGGTCACCTGAGCGAATCTTCGAGTCGCCGCAGGGGCCCGGCCTGGTGGGTCAGCGCCGCGATGATCGTCCTCGTAACCATCGCAACCGTGAGCCTGTACCTGTCCCAACCCCCGTGGGGCTCGGCGTCGGCAAGCGATCCCGGCAGCGATCTCAGCGGCGACTCCGTCGACGCTCCCAGCACACCGGCAACCACTACCCCCGCTGCCATCGCGCCCACACCCGAACCAGCGCCCACACCCGAACCAGCACCCACCTACCCACCGGACAAGGTCGACACGTCCTGGCCCGACAACCCGCCCTGGGATGCCTGCCCTGCGCCCGTGTGGCCCGGACAACCCAGCGAGGGCACTCCCGGCGAAGGTCGACGGGTCCT
>CAZQRR010000298.1:0-1903 GCA_964595675.1 uncultured Rubrivirga sp.
GAACGCACTCGGCAACTCGATGGAGCGCACATCCACTTCGCGTCGACGATCAGTAATCCGATCGGCATGAAAGTCGGTCCGTCGGCATCACCCGATGAGGTCGTCGAGGCTGCTGCGATCTTGAACCCCGATCGCATTCCCGGTCGTTTGTCCCTCATCACTCGCATGGGTGCTGACAAGGTTCGTGACGTCCTTCCGGGCATCGTGCAAAAAGTCGATGCCAGCGGTATCCCGGTCGTGTGGATTTGCGATCCGATGCACGGCAACACCCGTGAGGCCGCAAGTGGTCATAAGACGCGGCTCTTCGACGACGTCATCAGTGAAGTCGAGGGCTACTTCGAGGTACATCGAAACCTCGGCACATTCCCCGGTGGAATCCACGTCGAGCTCACCGGCGACGACGTCACCGAATGCGTTGGCGGCACCGGCGGTGTTGCCGAGTCAGACCTCCACCAGCGCTACGAGACCGCGTGCGACCCACGATTGAACCGGGAACAGAGCCTGGAGTTGGCCTTCCTGGTTGCGGACATGCTGATCAAGCGCTGACGCACTTGCCCGCGGTGCCCTCGTCTCAGCCAGACCGGCGAACTCGGCTATCGCTGATCTTGCAGCGCGATGGAAATGCGTGCGTGTGGTGCAGCAGGGTCATCGACACCGAACTCGTTCCGGCAACCACCGAACACCTGGTTCCCCGCATCAAGGGTGGGCCGAGTTGGATCGAGAACGAAGTCGCCGCCTGTCGGCGCTGCAATGGTGAGCGCGGCCACACCACACCCGCGCAGTGGGCCGATGAATGCGAGCGCCGAGGGTGGAATCCGAACATCGTGGTGATCATCGGCGCATTGGAGTCGCTCCAGACGCGAATCCACGAACAAGGTGGGCAGCGTCGTGCCCGTCCCTATGTGGAGAGCCAGCTTCGGCGGTTGCGCAAGATGCTCACCTAGCGGCCGTTGATACAGACGGTCAGATGATGCGGATCGTGACGGTTGAGCCGCGGGGCACCATCTCGCCGGGTGACGGCGACTGATCGAAGACCCGGTTGAGTCGAGTGAATTCACCGTCGTCGATTTGGGCGCGCAGGCCAAGACGTTCGAGTGCATCCACCGCTGCCTTGCGCCTCAGGTCGATCAAGTTGGGAACCTCGACCGGCGGGGGGCCTTTGGATACGACGAGGGCCACCGTGCTCCCGGAATCGACCACGGTCCCCGGGCGCGGACTCACCGACACGACCCGCCCATCGGCAACGGACTCGGAGAACTCTTCAGTAGTGGTGACCTGCAGCCCTGCCTCCTGGAGTCGCTTCACGGCGGCGGCCTGCTTGCGCCCCGCTACGTCCTCGATCTCGACCGGTTCGGGACCCTTCGAGATGAGCAGGTCGATCGACGTGTCCGGTGGTACCGGTTCACCGATCGCTGGGGAGGTGCCCGCCACCTGTCCGATGGGAATCGAATCGTCGAAGACTTCGACGCGACCGCCGGTCGCCAAGCCCGCTGCCACGATCGCTTCGGTCGCCTCGGTGGCGGTAGCCCCCTGGACGTCCGGTACCGCGTACCGCTCGGGACCCAAGGACACGGTTGCCGAAATCGTTCCCCCTGGTCGGATCCCTTCGCCAGGCGATGGATCGGTGGACAGGATCGATCCGGCGGCAACGGTCTCGCTGTAGTCCTCGGCCACGGATTGCAAAGTGAATCCATCGGCGGTGAGGAGTGCGACCGCATCGTCGAAGCTCGCGCCGACGACATCGGGCGTGGGCGAGTAGGTGCCCGGGCCGGCCGCGAGCCACCAGCCGGCGAAACCCGCAGCACCCACGGCAACTGCGACCAGTGTCGCGATCACCAGCCGCACTCGACTTCCCCTCGAGCGGCGCCCGGAGCGTCGGGGGCGATCGTCGTCGTAGTCGTCG
>CAZQRR010000299.1:0-1902 GCA_964595675.1 uncultured Rubrivirga sp.
CTTGAAAGAGTCGTTTCCACGAGGATTTTTCGACCCCCAGGCTGTGGATGAAAATTTGTGAACTCTGGGTAACGGTTGTTTACCCGAAGGACACCCATGAGTCGGTCGAAGAATGCGTCACCCCGGGAAGCGTGATTTCCGCGTCGCGGATCAGAGCCCGAACCGAGTCGTCGACGTCAGGCAACTCACCGGGTGCGAACCAGCGAAGGTCATCGCTCTCCTCGCTTATGCGCGGAGGCGGCGTTCCTTCCACCCGGACCGCGTACTGCACATCCCAATGCACACTCACGCGAGGCGCTCCGTCTGGTGTACGTCCGCACGGCACAGCATGCTTATCCAACCGCACCGGAAGAGCCGAAACCGCACCGCGAATGATGCCGCTTTCCTCTGCGACTTCGCGGAGAGAACCGGATCGTAAGTCGGCATCGGCGCCTTCGAGATGACCACCCAACTGCAGCCACCTCCCGACCTTCGGGTGCAAAGTCAAGAGCACCGATCCAGTGACCGAATCAATCACGATTGCGCTCGCGGTGATGTGACCGACGGCGCAGGACCTCCAGAGCGAATCTTCTTGGGTCTGCACAAATGCGAGGTACTCAGCCACAAGATCCATCTGATCCGCATCGTGGTGCTGGAAACGTGTCAATACGCGTTCGACACTATCTCGCGACATCATGGTGATGGGAGAACCAAGGTCTCACTCATCAGGTTGTGAAGCATCAGGATGTGGACCATCGGATTGATCAAAACCATCCCAGGTGTCCGGCACCATGCCACTTGCCTCGACGAAACCCAGCGGATCGTCGAGATCTTCCGGACTTGGCAGCAGATCTGGATGCGACCACAGAGCATCACGTGCGTCAGAACCACGTTGAGCGCGGATCGCAGCGAAAACAGTGTGCGCATCCCGCAATCGACGAGGACGCAATTCCATACCCACTAGCGAAGCGAAGGTGCGCTCCGCTGGTCCACCGGCGGCTCGGCGCCGACGCATCGCCTCGACCAAACCGGGTAGTGACGGCAAGCGATCGGCCGCCGCCACCTGGACGACATCGTCAACCCAGCCTTCGATGCAGGCCAGCAGGCTCTCGAGCCTCGCGACTGCTGCTTTCTGCTCTGGCGTGTCCTCGGGAGTGAGCAGGCCACTGGAGAGGATCCGTTGCAGTGCTTCCGGATCACTGAGATCCACTTCACCCACGGCCTCATTGAGCTGCTCGACATCGACCCGCATGTAGCGCGCGTACTGCTCAACTGCTCCGATCACCCGTGCGGCGAGCCATGGAACGTGTACGAAGAGGCGTTGATGCGCGGCCTCGCGTAGCGCTACGAACATCATCGCGTCGGAAACTGGGATCTCGAGTCCCTCGGCGAACTCGTTGATGTTGGTTGGCAACAATGCCGTTCGTGGTGATTCGGTGAGCGGGATGCCCACATCTGATGCAGCGAGCACCTGGCTCGCGAGTGCCGACAAAGCCTGACCGACCTGCATGGAGAAGGCGGCCGCACCCAACTGTTGGACCATTCCCAGCATGGGCTGAAGCATCTGCATGAATTCGGGAGGCACCCCTTCTGGAAGCATCGCGCGCAGCTGTTCAGGAAGCGCGTCAGCGGAAAACTGCTGAACGTCCGTGGGCGCAATTCCCGCGACAGCGCCGGTCACATGCTCGGCTATCGGAGTGACGATGCGTTTCCATGCTGGACCGGTGTGCACCAACCACTCCGATCGCGACCACGACTCGTTGACGCCACCGGCAGCCGGGAAGGTCGTAGCTACGTCCAGCCACATGTTCGCGAGCTCTAACGCCGACGTCACCGCTTCACGTTGACGGTCGGAAATCGATGGATCTCCCGCTGCAACGACGGCCTTGCGAGCGACGTCTTCGACTACCAGCCAATTGACTG
>CAZQRR010000300.1:0-1889 GCA_964595675.1 uncultured Rubrivirga sp.
GTGGCGCGCGGCTCGGCCTTGGGAATGGGGTGGAGGGAGTCCGCTGGCAGCAGGCGATGTTTCGCGGCAGCGTGCAGAAGGATGATGCGCGATTCCAGGAGGGCGAACTGATCGCCCAAGCACTTGCGTGTTCCAGCACCGAAGGGGAAGTACGCCCCGCGCGGCAGAGACGAGTGCAACTGCGGGGTCCATCGCGACGGTTCCCAGGTGTGGGGATTGGGAAAGTACTCCGGATCGCGGTGGGTCACGTACTGGCTCACGAGGACGTGTGCGCCTGCGGGGAGCTGCACGCCGCACACATCCACGTCGCGCAGGGCTCGCCGCGGCGCCACCCAGACCGGCGGTGCCATGCGCAGCGATTCGGCCACGATCTGTCCGGCAACTTCCGTGGACATGACGTCTTCGATGGTGGGGGATACGTCCGAGGTGATCCACGGCAGCGCGAGTGCCTCGGCGCGAAGGGCCTCGAAGACATCCGGACGCGTGCCCAGCCAACTGAAGGCCCAGGTGAGGGCATTCGCCGTCGTCTCATGGCCGCTCAGAATCAGCGTGAGCGCCTCGTCGCGCACCTCCTCGTCGGTGAAGGCGGTTCCGTCCTCATCACGAAGTGCGAGAAGGAGGCCCAGGAGGTCGTCCCCCTCGATGGCGCTGGCCCGGCGCTCGTGAATCAAGTCCTCGGCGATCTCGGCGAGTTCGTCCGACGCCTCCTTGAACTTGCGCCAGTAGGGAAGCGGCATGCCGTCCAAGCGATCCAGTCCCGGCAGCATCGTGCGCTCGATCCGATCGATCGCGATCTCCATGCTGTGGGCGATGCGTTCGGTGTGCCGATCGGCATCCGTTCCGAACAGCGTCCGCGCAACGATGAGCAATGTCAGGCGCATCATCTCCGGAGCCATGGAGATCGTGCCACCGCTCGGCCAGGAGTCCACGGCCGAACGCGATAGGTCGGACATCTGCTGGGCGTAGCCATCGAGCCGTGACTTATGGAAGGGAGGTTGCATCATCCGGCGGTGCCGAAGGTGGATGGGTTCTTCATTCGTGAGCAAGCCGGTGCCGAGGACTTTGCGCATGCGCTCGAAGCCCACGCCCTTCACGAAGGCCGACTGCTGCGCCACCGTCACTTCGTGGACCATCGCTGGCGAGAACATTCCGATGAAGAGTTGACCATTGAGGTAGAACGACGACGCAGGTCCGTAGGTATCGCGCAGGTCGAGAAGGAAAGCGGGCGTGTCCTTTTGGAACCGGTAGAGCAACTGCCCGGGAAAGCGCGGCCGAGGTCCCGGTGGCAGGTTCGTTGGCGCCGTCTTCGCGGTGACCGCTGGCGGAACGTCGGTGTACTCGCTCGGACGTGGTGCGCTGAATGGTCGCGTTTGCATGGTCACCCCACCTGGATCCGAATTCCCACTGAACCACCTGTGTCGCGGCGGCGCAGTTTCTCCAACCACCCTATGGCCACGTAGGCCAATCCGTACTTCCGTTTGATCTGCGCAGCTATGTGGTCAGTCTGCGAGGAGTCGGTCAGCGACGCTATGCCGTCGATGCTCGGTCCCGTCACTTTCCCACGCATGTCGCACGGTGCCAGGACCACTCTGCCGCTGTTGCGGAGTCGCTTCACCTTGCCGGACGCCGCTCCGGTGATCACGACCAAGTCATGCCCATCGCGCGCCACCCACACCGGAGTGGCCACCGCGGATCCGTCCTTCTTGAACGTCGTCAAGGACAGGTATTTGCCGCGCCCGAGTCGCTCCACCTCGCTGCTGTCCATGCACGCTCCCGGCCGTCAATCATCACCGTCGATCCTCAGCACCCACGTAAGGACAGTGCCGACACCCATTGTGGCAACACTTCCCGCGCCGCATGTGGTGATCGGCGGTCATCACGAAAAGTCC
>CAZQRR010000301.1:0-1863 GCA_964595675.1 uncultured Rubrivirga sp.
AGGAAGAAGACGACGATCACCGCACCCCACGCCCAACTCCACCAGGTTCCGGCCAGAATCAGCGCGGCCAACGTCAAGGACAGAACGGCCGTGTAGATCGGGTGGCGCACCCAGGCGTACGGGCCCCAGGTTCGCAGACCCGCGCCTTCGATGGGCACCGGCGTGGGCGTCAGTGCGTTGCCGAGGGTGGTGAATGACCACACACCGAGCCACCCACCGATCACGACGAACGGAATGGCGAGCAGCACCGAGCCGATGGTCGGCGATCGCCACGGCAACAAGGCGAGCACTACGAAGACGAGCACCTGGATTCCGACCAGCAGCCAGCCGACCCCGCGTTTGCTCACAACCGTCACGCTACCGGCGAAGCACGAAGGCCTCACCGAACTCCCGTCCCCTTGTCCTCCGCGGTGACGAGCGCGTCGCCTAACCCTCCACCGGCTCCAAGAGCACCCGATCGATGGAACTTATGCCGGTCGCATCGTCGCGCTGTCCGATGAAGCCGATGATCGTGCCATCCGGCTGAGGGAGGAAGGTCGAGTCCAACGTGGCACCGATCAGTCGCTCTTCCTTCTCGAAGTTCAAGCCGTCAGGAGAAGTCGAATAGAACAGGGCGAAATTGATGTTGCGGCCATAGAACAATGTCACGCTGCCATCCGGATTCGCGATTGCCGAAGGGTGCTCGCCACCACTGATCTGAGATGAACCGCCCAGGCGCTCACCCTCCTCGACCATCCACGTCAGGAGGTCATCGGACACCGCGCTCTTCACAGTCTCGAAGGTCAAGTCACCGGAGCCCATCCAGCTCAAGGAGCTGAAATACATGCGGTAGCGACCATCACGCGTCGGGACGATGTCGCCCGGAGAGAGCGGAACTCCTGCATCGAAGCCGGCGTCCTTGGATGAGATTCGCAACCCCGGTTCCTTGGTGAAGTTGATTCCGTCGGCACTCACGGCACTGCCGATGCCCTGCTTCGCGGCATCGAATCGGGTGTGGAAGTACATCCGGTAGGAGCCGTCCGGCAACCGATAGATGCGCTTATGCGGTCCGGCGTACCCGCCTGGATCGAAACGGAATCCTTCGTCCTCGACGGCTTCACCGCCGGCGAGAGGCACCACCACACTGTCGGATTCCTCGATTTCCGGACAGGAGGTCCCGGTCGGTGCGTGGTAGACGCGGATGACTTCCTCGATCTGGATCGCGGTGGGATCGGCACCGCATTCGATGATCTTCGTCTGTTCCCGAATCACGTAGCGCGGACCTGAAACAACTGCAGTGTCGGCTTCGACTTCGGCGACGGGTGGCGAGGCTTCCTCTTCGCTCGGTTCGCCGCTTTGCTCAGCCGACGTCGAATCAGGGCTGGGTGCGGGAACCGGTGTTTCACTATTCGGTGCCAACGCATCGGGGGCCGGCGACGATTGGCAGCCGGCGACGAACAAAGCGACGAAGATCAGGACCACGATTCGGTTCACATCACCACCCCGTCCAACTGGCCGGAATGGTAGTGCCGCGAAGTTCGATCATGTAAGAAAATCCGCCTCGTCATCGCACGTGGGACGTGGGCGAACAGGACGAATTGGCCCAAAAGGGAACGACAAGGGCCCCGGAGAGATCCGGGGCCCTTGTCTATCCCATGCGCGCGAGGCGAATCGACGCGGAGGGAGTCCGACGCGCAATGAATGCGACGCGCAATGAATGCGACGCGCAATGAATGCGACGCGGAGGGAGCCTGCTTCCTTAAATGTCGTAGTACAGCTCGAACTCGTGCGGGTGCGGACGCAGGCGGATGGGATCCACCTCATTGGCCCGCTTGTAGTCGACCCAGGTTTCGATGAGGTCGGCGGGGAAGACGCCACCGGCCT
>CAZQRR010000302.1:0-1853 GCA_964595675.1 uncultured Rubrivirga sp.
AGCTGGGAAATGGGCGAGTTGCCCGCGCATTGACCGATGGGGATTTCGGTGAGCGTGGGTGAAGTCCTCGAGCCAGTTAGATCCATTCGGAACACCCTGGAGTCGTAATAGCTGCCGAGCCAGAGCGTGTCGTCGCCTTGAAATGCCAGGCCGGACATCGAGAACTGGCTCAGCGCATTAATCGTCCACGAATCGTCAATCTGACCGGAGATACCGTCAACACGCAGGATCCCTTTGGGCTCGGCGGAGGACACGTTGGTGCAGCCGTTCGATCCAGCCATATACGAGACGAACAACTTCCCTTCGTGACGTCCCCCAACAGGTCCACTCTGAACAGCGCACACGTAGACAGCCTGACCTCCAACGATGAGAGGTATGGTCACAGCCGAATCATCCCCAGCGACGTTCGCTGCCAGTAGCCCGGTCAGAGCGGGCGAGTTGCGGCCAGCCGATGCCCACGCGGTGTCATCAATCATCGCGACAGTGCTCAAAAAGTTCCGATTCCCAGTCTGCGCAGCCGAAGCTCCTGGCGCTGAGTAGAAAGTGACGTCCCCCAGCGCAGCCGCTGTCGCTGGCGGCGCGACGAGAGCCGCCGCGAACATCACCAATCCCAGAGGGGCCGCGACGGCAGTCCAAGCGAGGCCGGACTTCGGGAACCTACGTCCTGTGGACAAACTCATTCGATCCACGTTCACACCTCTAACGATCGTGGTCACATTATGGGCGAAATCAAATATGGATCAATGCCCGTTCCACGCCTGCCCACTGTTCATTTCAGCGAACACGGGACCAGCCTGATGTTCGTTCGAGCGAACATCAGGCTGGTCCCGTGGGGTGCACTCATCACACCGTCTCGCTTCTGAAGCCCGCTGCATCATGCGCTCTGGACAACTGACGAGCGGTACGGAGCAGCCTCCTCTTACTCTGAGGGGCCAGCTAGTTGCAGAACTACGACCTCACTACGGCAGGGGGTTCGGGAGGGTCTTCTCCTGGCACGTCCGCGGGAGCGATCCACCGAGTGCACCCTCAACAAAGGTGTTAAGTGGCGAACCGGCATAGGAGTCGGTGTCCGGATTCACCGCAGCGGCTCCGGGCGCCGTGAAGTGCGTGACATCGGCGAAGTAGTCGGCGCGCAGGTAGCCATCACCATCGCAGTAGCGGTTCGTCATGGACTGATAGAACTGCGCACTCAGGCAGTTGCCGTCACTCACCTTGCCTGAATCATCCACACACCACATGATGCGGTCATTGCGCCCCTGCGCGATGTAGACCGGGACCTGGTTGCCACCGTTATTCCTCGGCACCTTCGCGTAGGGATTCACGCCGTTTGGACCCGGCATGTTGAACTGAAGCCACTGGCACCACTCCCGCACCGTCCCCGGATCGTCATTGAGGTTGGCGCATGTTGCGTCCACGGCGCCGGTCCACTTGCCGTTGACCTTCGATCCAGCAAAGGGCTCGTCAAAGAAGCGGTAGAGGTCCGGGAATCGGTACTTGAATACCTGCAGGAACACCTTGCCTGCATCAGCCTTCGTCAGGCACAGGGCCGCGACCTTGGGGGCAGTACTGGCACCCGACTTGGTCAGGATGTCGTTGTAGTCGACCGACCGCGTCGGGCCGAAGGGCATCGCGCCATCCGTCGCATTCTGGACCTGGCTCCAGCTTGTCGTCACGTAACTGAAGAATGCCGCACCAATAGGAAGAGGGACTCCCATACCGGGGTTGAAGTTGTACATGTCCCGGTCGCCGAGGTGCTTGCCCATGTAGCTGTCGGGTTGTCCGGGGGACGTCGTGAACTGCGTGGCCGGCGCGATCGCGGCAACGCCCGCCAGATTCAGCGTGCGGTCGTCGTT
>CAZQRR010000303.1:0-1847 GCA_964595675.1 uncultured Rubrivirga sp.
AGCCACCGAGCGTCACGAGTCGCGCCGCATCGACAACCAGCTGCGCGGTCGATCCGGACGTCAGGGCGATCCCGGTGAATCCCAGTTCTACTTATCCCTCGAAGACGACCTCATGCGCTTGTTCAAGGCGGACATGGTCGATGCGTTCCTGCGCCGTTTCAACGTGCCGGACGATGTGCCGATCGAGGCGAAGATGGTCACGAACGCCATCCGTTCGGCGCAGACCCAGGTCGAGGCGCAGAACTTCGAGATCCGCAAGGACGTCTTGAAATACGACGACGTCCTGAACCGCCAACGTCTGGTCATCTACGACGAGCGCCGCCGTGTGCTCGAAGGCGAGGACATCGAGGACCAGGTTCGTTCCTTCATCACCGAGACCATCGAGAGCTACGTCAACCAGGCAACGGCGGACGGCTACCCCGAGGACTGGGACCTGGAGAAGCTGTGGACGGCATTGCACCAGCTCTACCCCGTTTCCGTCACCATCGAAGAGGTGGAAGAGGAGTCCGGTGGTGGTCGCCCGGGCTTGAGTGCGGACTTCCTGCGCGAGATGCTCGTCGACGACGCGCAAAAGGCCTACGACAAGCGTGAGGAAGAACTCACGGACGAGGTCGCACGCGAACTCGAACGTCGTGTCATCTTGACCGTCCTGGATCGCAAGTGGCGCGAGCACTTGTACGAAATGGACTACCTGCGCGATGGCATCGGCCTTCGCGCCATGGCGCAACGCGATCCGCTGGTCGAATACCAGAGAGAGGGCTATGACCTGTTCATGGCGATGATGGATGCGATCAAGGAGGAGACGGTCGGCTACGTCTTCAACGTGGAGGTCGAGGTCAAGCCGCAGGTCGCCCCCGAGGTTGCCGCCGAGATGGAGGTTCTCGAGGACGCCACGGGCAGCGAGGCCGGTGCAGCGATCGCGGCGGCCGTGGCATCCGGAGCCCAGGCGACCAGTGGGGGAGCCACCCCCACCATCGAAGCCAAGGGCCTGACTCCCACGCGCCCGGAGCACATGGAGTACTCGGCGCCCGATGAGACCGGTGGGGTCATGCACGGTGAGATGGAAGCCGACGACGAAGGCATCGTTGAGATCGACCCGAATGCCTCACGAGCCGAACGTCGTCGCGCCGAGCGGCAGAACCGCAAGAAGGGCCGCTGACCTCGAGGCTCGCCATCAACGGAAGTCGACCGCGGTGACCAACCAGGTCCCCGGTCGCGCTTCCATCCGCAAGGCAACCGCGTGCGAGCGAGCAGCACCCACCAAGACGGCCGAGGCTTCCACGATCCCGGGTGCGACCAGGCAGCACCGAACTGCGCGGACCTGCCGAAGCCTGGACATGCCGTGCGCCGAGCGAGCAGCTGGATGCCGGGCGTAGGACGTTCCACGGATCGACAGAGCCGCGAGTTGTTCGCGGGCCACGTGCCGCTTGAGTTGACTGGCGGGCCTTTCGCCCTGGGCGACTTCGTAGACGGCGCGGGCGATCTGCGCCGTCCAGGCCACGGGGTGGGGCCGGCCTTCGGCCGTGGACGCCAACTCGGCTCGTTCGTCGTCGTCGCGAACCACGCGGAGATATCCCGGTAGTGGGGGTGCGGCGGGCAGCCCTCCGACCTGCCAGGTCAGGGGCAGTGCCATCTGCTGGCCGGTCGATGCGGTGCCAGTTGTCGAGCCCGCCCGACCTCCCTCGATGACCCGCAGGCGCACCGGCGAGACCTGTGTTGCCGAATCGACCGCCGATCCCCGCGTTGCCGCGATCGATTCCCGCGTTGTCGCGATGTCCGCGGCCAATTCCTCGTGAGCTGTAGCCATGATCGACCCCTTCCCTCCAGCCCGACGCTTACCTTGCTTT
>CAZQRR010000304.1:0-1835 GCA_964595675.1 uncultured Rubrivirga sp.
GGTTGGCCCTGCGGGCTCTGGCGGGACTGCTGGCTCGACCGTGAGTCGCTTCGCGACTCGCGTGGATCAGGTGCGCTCTTTGCTGCGCCTGGACTTACGCGGATCGGATGCGGTCTTCGTGACGAGGAACCTCGCGACTATTCGCTACCTGACAGGGTTCAGTGGCAGTAATGCGACAGCCGTCTTGTCTGCCGACGCACTCACGCTGATCACCGATGGGCGCTATCACGACCAGGCGCGCGCTGAGGTTATGCGCGTGCACAACACGGATGACGTGAACGACGTGGACATCGTCATTGAGCGAGATGCGATGGCGGCCGTCATGCGCACCGCGACAGGCGTTGTGTTGGTCGATCCAGGTGTGTCCTCGGGGGACGTCGAACGGCTGCGTGAGGCCGGGTTCACGGTCGACGTGTCCGGGGAGGAGCTTCGGACGCTGCGCCAGATCAAGGATCCAAACGAACTGGCGGCGTTGGAGGCGGCTTGCGCCATCACCGCCCAGGCCATGATCGCATTGGCCGAATCGATCCGCATCGGGCAGACCGAAGTGCAGATCGCCCGCCGCATCGAGACGCTCTTCGCCGATCTCGGCGCGCAGGACCGTGCCTTCGCCACGATCGTGGCAAGCGGTCCCCACTCGGCGATACCCCACCACCGGCCCACCACCACCGCGATCGCGCCGGGGGATCTCCTGGTGATCGACTGCGGTGCGATGGTCGATGGCTATCACGCGGACATGACTCGCACGTTCGTGGTGGGGGCGCCCGCGGAGCCGTGGCAGGTGGAGATCCACTCGGTAGTGCGGGCCGCGCAGCAAGCAGGTATCACGGCTGCGGAGCCGGGTGTGGCGGCTGCTTCCGTCGACGAGGCCGCTCGAGCGGTCATCGCGTCCGCTGGATTCGCCGATGCGTTCACGCACGGAACCGGGCACGGTGTGGGTCTGGAGATCCATGAGCCACCGATGGTGATGGCCACCAGCGCCGATACCATCAACGCCGGCTCGCCGATAACCGTCGAACCTGGGATCTACCTTCCCGGGCGTGGCGGGGTTCGTATCGAGGACACGATCGTCGTGGGCGACACGACCCGGGTCCTCACGGATGCACCCCGCGACCTGATCGTCGTCGGCTAGCGAGACGAACCCAACCGGAGGAGCGCACGTCGTGGCAACCACGAATGACTTGAAGAACGGCCTGGTCTTGAACTTGGACGGCCAACTGTGGACCGTTGTGGAGTTCCAGCACGTCAAGCCGGGCAAAGGGGGTGCGTTCGTTCGCACCAAGCTCAAGAACGTCCTGTCCGGCAAGGTTGTCGACAAGACCTTCAACGCTGGCGTCAAGGTGGAAACGGCAACGGTCGATCGCCGCGAGATGCAGTACCTGTACCGCGATGGCGACGACTTCATCTTCATGGACAACAGTTCCTACGATCAGGTGCCCGTTCCCAGTGCCGTGGTGGGCGATGCCGAGAAGTACCTGCTGGAGAACAACAACGCCAACGTGTCCTTGCACGAAGGAGCACCCATCATCGTCGAACTACCGGCCTCGGTTGAATTGATGCTCACCTACACCGAGCCCGGTCTGCAAGGCGACCGCTCCACCGGCGGCACCAAGCCCGCAACGCTCGAAACGGGTGCGGAGATCCAGGTCCCACTGTTCATCGAGTCCAACACCAAGGTCAAGGTCGACACCCGGGATGGTTCCTACCTCGGTCGCGTGAACGACTAGATGTCTGCCCGCACTAAGGCACGCAAGCGGGCCCTCGACATCTTGTTCGAGGCCGATTCCAAAGGGGTTCCGATCGCGGGCGTGCTCGCTGAGCACATCCGTCGTCGG
>CAZQRR010000305.1:0-1820 GCA_964595675.1 uncultured Rubrivirga sp.
CCGATGAGCGTTGGGGTGACACCCTTGCGGGGGCGATGGGTCTGATGAAGAAGTTTGGTGTGAAGTAGAGGTTCGACTTGACGTAGGAGGTCTCGTGGCTGCACCGAAGAGCGATCCGGTGGTGTTCGATCTGGATGTTGCCGTGATCGGCTCCGGATTCGGTGGTTCGGTCTCCGCTTTGCGGTTGACCGAGAAGGGCTACCGGGTGGGGGTCTTCGAGGCTGGGCGCCGCTTCCGCGACCAGGACTTCGCGAAGTCCTCGTGGGACCTACGCAAGTTCCTGTGGGCGCCAGCCCTGGGCATGTTCGGGATCCAGCGCTTCCATGTGTTGAAGGACGTGGCAGTGCTCGCCGGCGCCGGCGTGGGCGGCGGATCGCTGGTGTACGCGAACACGCTGTACGTACCGGGCTCTACCTTCTTCAAGGATCCGCAGTGGGCGCGCATCACCGATTGGGCGAGCGAACTCGCGCCGTACTACGACCAAGCCGGACGCATGCTTGGCATCGCCGACAACCCGACGATGACTCCCTCGGACATCGTGATGAAGCAGGTGGCCGACGACATGGGAGTCGGTCACACCTTCCGCATGACTCCGGTGGGCGTGTATTTCGGAACCCCGGGGGTGGCTGCACCCGATCCGTACTTCGGTGGCCGCGGGCCATCGCGCACCGGCTGCATCGAGTGCGGAGAGTGCATGACCGGCTGCCGATGGGGGGCGAAGAACACGCTGCCTAAGAACTACTTGCACCTTGCCGAGTTGGCCGGTGCTCGCGTCTACCCGATGACCACCGTGGTGGGCATCGACCCACTTCCGGGTGGCGGATACCGCATCGAAACCCAGGCGACTGGAACGCTCGGCAATCGCATCAGGCGCTGGTACACCGCCGAGCAGGTGATCCTCGCTGCTGGCACGTACAACACACAAAAGCTCCTGCATCGCATGAAGGACGAAGGTCGGCTGCCGCGGTTGTCGCGCATGCTCGGCCGTCTCTCGCGCACGAACTCCGAATCGATCCTTGGCGCCGTCGCACGCACGGTGTCCACTACCGGCGAGGACTTCACCAAAGGCGTGGCGATCACCTCGAGTTGGTACCCCGATGAGAACACGCACGTGGAGCCGGTCCGCTACGGCAAGCGCTCGAACTCGATGGGGCTGCTGCAATCCGTACTGACCAAGCCTCGAGCAGGCGTGCCACGGTGGCGAGTGTGGGTCGAGGAGTTGGCGAAGAACCCGGGAGTGGCCGCGCAACTGTTCAATGTGCGCAAGTGGTCCGAGCGCACGGTGATCTCCTTGATCATGCAGCCGGTCGACAACTCGCTCACCTTGACCGGTAAGCGCGGGCGCTTCGGGCGTTGGCGGTTGACCACCGACCAAAGTCAGTCCACACCGGCACCCACCTACATGCCGGTGGCCCAGGATGTGGTGCGGCGCGTGGCTGACAAGATCGGTGGGGTCCCGGGTGCGAGCGTTTTCGAGAACTTCGATGCCGCGCTCACCGCGCATTTCGTTGGCGGCTGCGTGATCGGTGCAGATGAGGGCTCCGGCGTGGTCGATGCCTACCACCGGGTTTTCGGGCACGAAGGTCTGCACATCGTCGACGGCTCGACGATTACCGCCAACCTCGGTGTGAACCCATCATTGACGATCACCGCCCAGGCCGAGCGCGCCATGGCTATGTGGCCGAATAAGGGACAGGCCGATCAGCGGCCGCCTGTGGGCTCGGAATACATCCCCGTTGCTGCGATCACCCCCCAGCACCCGGTCGTCCCCGAGAGTGCGCCCGGAGCGCTGCGGCTACCGGTAGTCGACGTCGCTGCCA
>CAZQRR010000306.1:0-1820 GCA_964595675.1 uncultured Rubrivirga sp.
TGCAAGTTTTCCAGCAGCGCATCGAGCTACATGTCGGAGTCGTCGGTGATGCGGATGATCGCCGGGATGTTCGCTAGGCCCGCCTGCCTACTTGCGCGAAGACGTCGTTCGCCGGCGATGAGTTCGTACGCCACACCGTCCTCAGGTGGATCGAGGGGGCGCACCACGATCGGTTGAAGTAATCCGATCTCCTTGATCGAGAAAGTCAATTCCGCGAGTGCATCTTCATCGAAAACAGTGCGTGGTTGCTGAGGATTCGGACGCACCGAATCGATGTCGATCTCCGCGTAGTTGGCAACCTCAACAGCGACGGGTGCTGCAGCCTTCGTGGTGCGCGTAGCCGGTGCTTCATTTTTCGGCTTGTTGTTTTTCGGAGCAGGTGCTTCCGAATCGTCTGCGGTGGGGATTAGCGCACCGAGTCCTTTACCGAGTCCTCGCTTGGCCATCTACTCCTCCGATCCTTGAGTTGCAGTCGCGGCTTCGCTAGAAGCCGAGCTGCCGATCGCATCGAGTTGTTCGGCTACCTCGCGATAAGCGATCGCACCGGAGCTCGATGGGTCGTAGGTGATCACCGTCTGCGCATGGGATGGTGCTTCCGATACGCGCACGGCGCGCGGGACCACGGTGTCGAGTACACGCGCACCGAAGTGAGTGCGGACTTCGTGCACCACCTGAGATGCAAGTCGCGTTCTGCCGTCGTACATCGTCAGCACGATCGCACTCACATGTAGTTCCGGGTTCAAGTGACCGGCGACCATGTCCACCGTGCGCAGTAGTTGCGACAGTCCTTCCAGGGCGTAGTACTCGCACTGGATGGGCAACAGAACCTCTCGAGCGGCGACCAGTCCGTTCAGTGTGAGCAGGCCCAAACTCGGGGGACAGTCGATGAGCACGTAGTCCACGGGTGTACCGGCCACCGCCTGCTGGTCCACGTAGGCATCGATCGCCTGGCGCAGGCGGTACTCCCGGCCCTCGCTGGCCACCAACTCGATTTCGGCGCCGGCGAGATCGATCGTTGCGGGAGCCCCGAGCAGTCCGGGAATATCAGAACATTCTTGGACAATATCTGACAAAGGGGTTGAATCGGTCAAGACGTCGTACACGTCCGGGGTCCCCTCACCGTGCTCGATGCCGAGCGCCGTGGAGGCATTTCCTTGGGGATCGAGATCGATGACCAGCACCCGCTTACCGAGCAGCACCAACGCCGCGGCCACATTGACCGTGGTGGTGGTCTTGCCCACGCCGCCCTTCTGGTTGGCGACCGTCAGGATTCGCGTCACGCCTGGGCGCCTTCAGTTGTGTTCGGCCAGCCGAGGCCACTCGGTCGCCCGGGTTCACCAGGGCTGCCGGCCCATGTTTCCCGTGAAACATCCGAGGGCCAGCCGAGACCGCTATCCCGGATAGATGGGTGCTTCGCTGAGGAAAGGGGCTCACTCACGGGCGTCATTGTGCCGTAGGCACGCTAGATGCCGTGCCGCAGGCACGTTAGTTGCCGTGCCGAGGGCACCGAAGTCATCGGGCCGCAGGTGACCCCGAGGTTCGACGGGCCACCACCACGGTCGTGGGTGGGTCCACTATTCCTTGGCCCACCTTGGTAACGGAGATATCGGTTAGTCCGATCTTGCCTAGTTCCACCCGATCCCGGTTGACTTCCTCCGCCGCCGATTCCCCCTTCAGGGCAACGAGCCGGCCGCCTTCGGCCAGCAGTGGAGCGCCCCAAGCGGCCAGAGTCCCGAGCGGCGCGACAGCGCGGGCGGTCACCACGTCCATTCGACCTTGCGCCCCGGCTACGGATTCGGCGCGGTCACGGACCACCTGCA
>CAZQRR010000307.1:0-1796 GCA_964595675.1 uncultured Rubrivirga sp.
GCGTTGTAGTCCTCGAGTTCCTTGTTGCCGTCCCGGTCGGCCTGCCGGTCCTTGCGCTTGGCCTCGCGTTCGTCGCTTCGCGACCACTGCACGGCGATGGCGATCAACACGATCAAAGCCGGAATCTCGCCCAGGCCCCAGGTGATCTGACCGCCGAGGAGGGTGTCGCCGAGCGGATCGGTTACCCAGTCCGGTCGCACCACGCCGTACCACTCGACCGCCATCGGGGTTGTCCCCATCATCATCGCGACCGCGAAGAAACCGTGCACGGCAAGAGCGAGCAGCAGCATCAGCAACCGTCCCCAGTACGGGAGCGGTCTGGGACGCGGATCGATGCCGATCAGCACCCAGTAGAACAGGTAGCCGGAGATGATGAAGTGCGCCTGCATCGCGACGTGTCCGATGTGCGATCCCATCAGCCACCCGAACAGCGGCGTCATATACAGGCCGTATAGCCCGATCACGTACACGATGAACACGTAGAACGGATTCGTCAGCACGCGGGTGATCGGGCTGTGCAGGAACCACACGAGCCATTCGCGCGGACCGCGTTCGTTGCCTTGCGCCGGCTTGATGGCGCGAAGCGCGAGCGTCGCAGGCGCGCCCATGACCAGCAGGATCGGTGCGAGCATCGTCATGACCATGTGTTGGGTCATGTGCAGACCCACGGATACCTGCGAGTAGATCGAGATACCGGAACTCGTGGTCCAGATGATCACACCGATGCCACCCATCCAGGACACAAGACGCATCACCGGCCATGCGATGCCGGCTCGTCGGATCCGGATGTAGCCGATGGCATACAGCGCGGCTGCGATGAGGCTCGCAGTGAAGAACAAGGGATCCGGGCGGAAGCCGAAGACCACGGACTCGACGGTGGGTGGTGGTGGGTACGGGAAGCCGAGGAGTGATTCGCCGTAGGAGGGCAGCAGTTGTTCTTCGCGTGGGTACGGACTCGACGCCAGCGAAACACCAAGCCCGATAGCGATCGCCATGATGGTGAGTTCGATCGCTGCGAGCCGCACGAATACCTTCGCGCGGGACAGGGTGTCCAACGACGGCACCACGCGTTGGCGCAGCAGGAATCCGATCACCGCGAGCCCGATGATGAGACCCACCTTCATCATGGTGACCTGTCCGTACCCGGTGGTAAGCAGTTGCTCGAGACCATCCACCCGGGTGTAGGCGTTCGCGAGGCCGCTGACGGCCAGCAGGATGATCGCGGTCAATGCGATGGTCGAGAAGCGCTGCAGAGGTCGCTTCAGTGGGACGTCTCGCCTGAGTGCGTGCATGGTCAAGGCGAGCAGTCCACCTACCCACAGCACGGCCGAGACCATGTGCGTCACACCGGCGGTGGTTGCGAGTTCGTGATCGCCCAGTGCGGAACTGTGTCCTGCTAAGCCAGGTAGTGCCGCGGCGACCACGGCAACCACCAACCACGCGCCCGTGGCACCGGTTGTGGAAGACGTGATGGCACCGACCGTCACCACCACAGCGAGCAGTGCCATGAACAACAGCGCACGGGTGATGTCGAGCTCGTTCGCGTACGTGGACACGACTGCCGGATCGAGCGCCTCGCTGAGCGGGACCCCGAGGATCAATGCGAGTTGGAAGAACAGTTGCGCAGCAGCGAGAACCGCCCAGATGATCGCCACGCGAGCAGCCCGAACCGCATCGCGTCGACCGACCTGGGAGAGGACTCCGTCCTTCCCTGACGGAGCGAGCGCGGTTGCCGAGAGCAGCAACCCGACTGTGGCTATCGCCGCGATGTCGGTGAGCACGCGGCTGACCGGCGC
>CAZQRR010000308.1:0-1795 GCA_964595675.1 uncultured Rubrivirga sp.
TGGGCGTCTACGTGCTCGTGCGGTACCTGCGCAATCGCGTGGTGCAACTACGCAAGGGACGCCCGGGCAAACGTTTCCTTTCTCCCCTGGGCTTGATCGGCGGATTCATCGACGCAACCGGCGGCGGTGGCTGGGGTCCGGTGACCACGCCGGCACTGATGACCACCGGTCGCATGGCTCCGCACCGCGTGATCGGGACGGTCGCAGCGGCGGAGTTCATCGTGGCGGTGTCGGCGAGTGTCGGATTCCTGGTCGGTTTGGGTCTTGCGGCGATCGATCTGACGGTGCTGCTTCCGCTGCTGATAGGTGGTTGCATCGCGGCGCCGCTGGCCGCCTGGATCGCGCGACGGTTGCCGATGCGCGTGATGGGTGTTGCCGTGGGCGCCATGATCATCTTCACGAACTCGTTCTCGCTGATGCGCACCTTCGAAGTTCCCGGATCCGTCATGGGGGCGGTGCTCGGAGTGCTAGCTGTGGCCTGGATCGCACTCGTGGTGTTCGTGACGATTCAACACCTCTCCGCGAGACGCGCGGGCGCCGAGGTGGAATCGATCAAGCAGCCAACGTCCGTATGACGTGATCGGCGAGCAGCCGACCTTGGCGGGTGAGCACGAGCCTTCGTTCATCGCCTGCGGTGATGCTGGTGATGAGTTGTCGAGCGAGTAGTTCATCTATCGGGTCATCGCTACACGCGAGGTCGCTGCGCGCGATCCCTTCCTTCATGCGCATGCCCAGCATCAAGTTCTCCAGTGCTCGTTGATCCGACGTGAGGAGCTCTTCATCCTGCAGCGGGGATAGCCCTGCGGTGACGCGGGAGGCGTAGGTGTGCGGGTGCTTGACGTTCCACCAGCGCCTCCCTGCGCGGTGGCTGTGCGCGCCCGGCCCGATTCCCCACCAGGTGGCATTGCGCCAATAGGCGATGTTGTGTCTGCACTCGCCCCCGGGTTTGGCCCAATTGCTCACCTCGTACCAGTCGAAGCCTGCACCGGTGAGCCGATCATCGATGAGTTCGTAACGATCGGCGGCGTCGTCGTCGTCGGGCATGGGAATCTCACCGCGCTGCACGCGCCGAGCCAGCGCGGTGCCCGGTTCGACGATGAGCGAGTACGCCGAGACGTGGTCCACCCCGGCGTCGAGGACTTCATCGAGGGACCTGCGCAGATCGTCGTCGGTTTCCCCCGGGGTGCCGTAGATGAGATCGAGGTTGACGCGTTCGAAGCCGGCGGTTCTTGCCGCCTTCGCGGCTGTGCTGCTGGCACCGGGGGTGTGCGTGCGCTCGAGGGTGGCGAGCACGTGCGGGGCACTGCTTTGCATGCCGAAGGAGATGCGGGTGAAGCCACCGTGTTTCAGGTTCTCGAGCATCCGTTGATCGACGGAATCCGGATTGGCCTCGGTGGTGACCTCGACGTCTGGCGCCACATCGAATCGGTCAGTGATCTCGGTGAGGATCTCGTTGAGTGCACTCGCGCCGAGCAAGGTGGGTGTGCCACCGCCGAAGAAGACGGTCTCGACTCGATGGTCCATGGATAGTTGATTCGCCGCCTGGTGCACTTCGGCAATGAGGTGTTGGTGGAAGGTGTCTCGGCGGACATCATCACCGAGTTCAGTGGCGGTGTAGGTGTTGAAATCGCAGTAGCCGCACCTGCTGGCACAAAACGGCACGTGCACGTACAGCGAAAGTGGCGTGACGGTAGAGCGGCCTGTCATTGTTTGGCTGCGGTGTCGGATGTGGACAGCGCAGCGATGAATGCCTCCTGCGGCACCTCCACGCGGCCGACCATCTTCATCCGCTTCT
>CAZQRR010000309.1:0-1788 GCA_964595675.1 uncultured Rubrivirga sp.
ATTCCTTCGGTGTAGCCGTTCTCGACGGTGCGCTCCTTGATGGTGTCGTTCATCGAGAAGGTATCGCCCGGCATGAGGATCGTGCCGTTGACGTACTCAGCCGCCTGGCCGATGTTGGTTACTCGATAAGCGGCGTAGTCGAACTTTTGAGTGAAGCTTGAGAGTTTGTCGGTGATGCCGAGCGCTTCTGCGTCGGCGGTGGTGAATTCCGGCTGGCGCTCCCCTTCCGGCACGACCGCATCACGGGTGCCGCCGGCCGAGACGTCTTCGCCGAGGACAGGCAGGACTCGTGCCGCCAGGTCCTCGTCCGATATGCCCGTGCCTGCCTGACTGGGAACGATCCGCAGCTTCCCGTTCTTGGTCACACGGAACGATGCATCGCGCGGCGACTCAGCCACCGCCAAGTCGTCCGAGATCGCTGCATAGAGAACTCCGCCATCGAGTTGCGGCACGTAATCACCACCGGATTCGGTGAACGTCAATGCATCGCCGATCACGGCGGCCGGAATCTCCGCAACCACACTGCCCACGACCACATTGACGGGACCGGAAACAGCTGCCTGCGCGAAGGCATTCGCGGCTTCGGCGTTGGCCACAGTCACGTTCGGTTCCTGTATGTCGACCGGCAAGGGTCGAACTTTGCGTGGTTCGGTGATCGCATCGACGATCAGTGTCCGGACTCCATCTTGATCGATGGCTCGACCCTGTCGACCAGGCACGTACGTGACGGTCGTGCCGTTCACACTCAACGCGGAGTCGGCTGGTTCCGTGGCGACGAGTCGATCGAACGCACCCATCTGCAATTCGAGTTTGTCTTCTTCGACCACGATGACGGGTTCGACCTCGCCGCCGCTGCCCATCCCGAGGAAACGTTCGAAGGGATTCCAGCTGGTGCGCACGAGAGGATCGACGGTGGCTTCGGCATTGATCCACACACCGGCCTGCCGCGGCTTGACGATGAGGATCTCGCCGTCGTTGTCGAACTCCAGTGGTTCGGCTGCGGGTTTCGCCACCTCGGATCGGACGGTCTCTATCGCGGACTGGCGGTCCATGCCGCCGATATCCACCCCGTTCACGGTGGTGCCGGAGGGAACGGTGGGGCCGGACAGGATCGTGATGACCACGAATAGACCCACCAAGCCGAGCAGACCTGCTACCGCGGCCGCGACGATGGTCTGGATTCGAGACGGGCGCCAGGGTCCGCGATGAGACTCCGACACGTACCCCTCTCCCCCAACCCTTCGCTCTTGGTCACTCGGACGAACCTGATGATGGTGGACCGTCTATCCACCGTCTGACGACGATGGTAAGCAGAGCCCCCCGGCTAGACCAAACCCGAGGGTTGGTTCGGCATGCCAGCCCCCGTGCGCAGACTCGCGAAGGAGCGCGTCGGCAACGTCGCAACGGCCGAGCCGACTACGGCGCCAGTCAGCAGGTACCCCCATTGCCGAACGCCGCTGCTCACAGCCAGGTCACCGGACGTGGATTCGGTCGCGAGGAAGAACGTCATGGCCAGCCAGCCTCCGAGGACCAACCAGCCTCCGGATCGCAGGTGGGTGGAGCGTGCCGCACCACGGATTACCACCACGAGGACGACGACGACGATGACCGCACCCCACGGCACCACGAGGTACCGGCCATCGAAGGTCAGGACCGTTCGGTGCGCCTGGACGAAGCCTCCTGCAAGGCCGACGATCATCCCCGCGATCGTCGCGGTTACCAGTGAGCCGATACGTGAGACTCGACTCACGCGCCGATCCCGGCGAACAGGTCCTTTTCCACACCGTC
>CAZQRR010000310.1:0-1768 GCA_964595675.1 uncultured Rubrivirga sp.
TAAGACACTCGTCATCCACGATCGCGATTCGCACGACGACGTCATCTCGGTGCTGCTGAACCAGGGTGCACCGGATCGGGTGGTCTTCCATTGCTTCTCCGGTGATGCGGACATGGCACGAGTGTGCGCCGAGCGCGGCTGGTTCATGTCCTTCGCCGGGGTGCTCACCTTCGGCAGTGCCGAGGGTTTACGTGAGGCGCTGTCCGTGGTTCCTCCCGAGTTACTGCTGGTGGAGACCGATGCGCCGTACCTGACTCCGAAGCCGCACCGTGGTCGGGTGAACGCCACGTATCTCATGCCGTGGACCGTGCGCCGGATGGCAGAGGAGCGCGGGGTGGACGTTGCCGATCTGTGCGACCAACTCGTGGCCAACACCCACCGGGCGTTCGGCGACTGGTGAGCACACTGCTGGGAGCCGCGGACATCCGGCGAATTGCAGGCGAGCTGGATGTTCGTCCGACCAAGAAGTGGGGACAGAACTTCGTCATCGACCCGAACACCGTTCGCCGAATCGTGCGCGTGGCGGACGTCTCGACCGAGGACGTCGTGCTGGAGGTAGGTCCGGGGATCGGAAGCCTGACGCTCGCGCTGCTGGAAACGGGTGCACGGGTAGTTGCGGTGGAAATCGATCCGCGGCTCGCCGAACGCCTACCGATGACCGTTTCGGAGTTCGCAGCCGAGGCGATCGACCGCCTCGAGGTGGTGCAGGCGGACGCGATGGACATCGACTCACTGCCGTCGGATCCCACGGCCGTTGTCGCGAACCTGCCCTACAACGTTGCGGTTCCCGTCGTGTTGCATCTGCTGGCCACGTTCTCCTCGATCCAGCGCGTTCTGGTGATGGTGCAGCGCGAAGTGGCCGAGCGCCTGTGCGCCGAACCTGGATCGCGCACCTACGGAGTGCCGAGCGTGAAAGCCCGCTGGTTCGGTGACGTGCATTACGCCGGTGATGTGGGCCGGAACGTCTTTTGGCCGTCGCCGAATGTGGACTCCGGTCTGGTCTCGATCGTCCGAGGCGAACAGCCCACGGGGGTGGATCGATCCGAGGTGTTCGCGATCGTGGATGCCGCTTTCGCGCAGCGTCGCAAGCAGTTGCGTTCGGCGCTGAATGCGCACCTTCCCGGCACGGTGGATGCGGTCCTCGAGGCAGCGGGGATCGATCCCACATCCCGTGGTGAACAACTCGACGTCGCGCAGTTCGTCGAGATCGCACGCGCTGCTGGCGCGGGGCCCCTCGGGGACACGTAATCTGTCGTGGTGTCCGTCGTCGTTCGCTCACCGGCCAAGGTCAACGTCCAGTTGTCCGTCGGTCCGTTGCGTTCAGACGGCTTCCACGAATTGGTCTCGGTCTTCCATGCGCTGTCACTCGAAGATGTGATCACCGCCTCGGAGGGTGATGGGATTTCGCTCACCATGGTGGGTGAGGGCGCGGAGTCCCTCCCGGTGGATGATTCGAACCTGGCTGTGCGCGCGGCACGGTTGCTGGCCGACCACGTGGGTATCGAAGCGAACGTCTCTTTGCACATCGAGAAGTCCATTCCGATCGCCGGCGGCATGGCCGGAGGAAGCGCGGATGCAGCCGGGGTGCTCGTGGCCTGCGATGCGCTCTGGCACGTAGGGCTCACGCGTGAAGAGTTGGCAGGGCTGGCCACGAAGTTGGGATCCGATGTTCCGTTCGCGCTCTACGGCGGCAATGCGATCGGGCGCGGACGTGGTGAGCAGATCACCCCGGTGTTGGGTCGCGGGAGATTCCATTGGGTGCTCGCAT
>CAZQRR010000311.1:0-1743 GCA_964595675.1 uncultured Rubrivirga sp.
TGGAGACGATCACCGATTCCACCGGTCGAGCACCGTAGGTGTCGAGCAGCCAGCGGACCGTCTCCATGGTGCTGTAGGTGACCATGGCGTCGTGGTCCAGATGCGGAGGATTCGGCGCCAGCGGTCGTAAAGCACTCAATTCGTCGGCGAGCAGTGACGTGCGTTCCTCGCGCGTCATGTCGTCGTAGGCGAAGCCCAGTCGATTGAACAGTTGTCCGATCGCGGTGTGGAACTTCTCAGCATGTTCGCGGATGTCCAACGTGGCCAGTGGTAAGCCGATCGAAGCAACAACGCGAATGGCGCGATCGAGTACTCCTCGAGCGGCCAGTTCACCGCGATGTTCGAGCAGATCGCTGCGGATCAGCAGCAAATCATCGAGTAACTCGCGAGTGCTGTCGTAGTCCCGGCCCGTGCGATGCGGGCCACCTTCGATGAGCCGCTCGCGGGTGAGACGCAATCGCGTCCACACCACGGTCAGCTTCAGTCGAATGGGCTCCTCGGCGTTGATGCGCAGGAAGCGCGGATCCAGGTCGGGAAGGTGGATGAGGTCCTGCTTCACCGATTCGCGAAGCGCCTCGCTCGCTCCAGCGATCCGTTCGGAGATGGAAAGATCCTCCAGCAGTCGATCGATGTGCGGAACCAAGTCCAAGACCGCGTGATCGCGCTGGAAGCGCACAACGTCCCGCGTCACCTCGGGAGTGACGAACGGATTGCCGTCCCGATCCCCACCGATCCACGATCCGAAACTGACCGGGCGGGCGTCGGGAGGCAGATCGACGCCGAGTTGCCTGAACGCTGCAGCAAGATCTTCGAGCACCCTGCCGAGTGGACCGCGAGTGAGGTCGTCGAGGTAGTAGAGCGCATTGCGCGCTTCATCTAGCACCTGCGGGCGCTCGAGCCGGAGTTCGTCGGTCTGCCAGAGCAGGTCGATCATCTCGGCCAGATGCCGAGAACGCTCACTGTCGAGTAAGTCATGGTTGAGCAGGATGTCGGCGATGCGACGGAGTTTCACGAGTACCGATCGCCTGGCGGCCTCTGTTGGATGTGCGGTGAACACCGGGCGCACGGACATGGCCGAGGCGACCTGTTCGACTAGCTCGCGCTCCACGTTCGCGGCCTGCGCGTCGGCCACCACCGTGTGCAGGGGACCGGCCTTCTCGCGGCGTTCGACGCGGGCATCGTGGGCTCGCTCGACCTGCTCTGCCACGTTGGCGAGATCGAAGTAGATGGAAAAGGACCGCGCGAGTTTCGTGGCGGTATCTAGGTCCGCCGAGTCCAAGATTTCCGCGGCGCGTGCGGGATCGCCTCGAACCGCGAGCCGGACCTCCTCGACCTGATCCAGTAGACCCTGGTTCTCCTGGCGGACCAGCGTTTGGCCCAGCAGATCGCCGAGCAGGCGGATATGGGCCCGAAGCCGGGAGTCATCGGTGGTCACACCCGGCGATTGTTCCCTAATGCACGTTTCAGGGCGGTTTCGCGGTGGGCGTAGCCCTGAGGGGGCATCCGTGGTCGCGTAGATCCCCGCCATGAAGGAGAATGGTCCATCCGGGCCCGAGGCCTGGGGAAAAGTCGCCGAATTCTGCCGATGGGGTGTTGACGGATGTTCGAGAGGTTTACCGACCGGGCCCGCCGAGTGGTGGTCCTGGCCCAAGAAGAAGCCCGCATGCTCAACCACAACTACATCGGCACCGAGCACATCCTGCTCGGTCTCATCCACGAAGGCGAAGGTGTAGCGGCGAAGGC
>CAZQRR010000312.1:0-1743 GCA_964595675.1 uncultured Rubrivirga sp.
TTCCCGTTGCCGTTCGCGACGACGTCTCGCCGGGCTGCGTGTGCATTCCGCACGGATGGGCAGAGGCGAACGTGAACGCCCTGGTCGATGTCCACGCTCTCGATCGTCTCGCTGGAACGTCGGTACTCAGCGGTATCGGCGTGGATGTGGTGCGGGCCTAGTCCGTTCGTAGCTTGAAACTAGGCGGCGTCGGTAGCGTCGGTAGTCGCAGATGTGAGCGGCTGTGTGAAGGTCGCACCCGTTGCCGAGCGTTCGAGCCACTGCGACCAAGTGTCGTTCCAGATGGTCAGGCCGTTTCCGTCGTTGCCGTGAGGACGCCCGGTGTTCTCGACGATCACCACATCGCCGATTTCGTTCTCGTTCCACCACCAGGCCGCGTTCTCTTCACTCAACCCAACACAGCCATGGCTCACATTTGCGCTGCCGTGGGACGCCACACTCCAGGGCGCAGCGTGGATGAACTCACCGGAGTAGGTCAGGCGCATGGCGTAGGGGGCGGTTACGCGGTAGTAATTCGGGCTGTCCGGACTGATGCCGCCGGTTGCCGCATCCATGACGCGTGAGCGCTCCTTGGTCAAGATCACTTTGGTTCCCGAGCGGGTCTCCCACCCCTCCTTGCCCGTGGTGATCGGGACGGTCCGGATGAGCTCACCGGCCTTGAAGACGTCCATCGTGTAGGTGGAGGCGTCGACGATGCTGACCATGGAGGGGCGGAACCGGAAGGTCTGCGATGAATCCTCACGGCCGAACACGCCTTCCTTCGCCTGCACACCCTCGAAGTTCAACTCGACCGTGACATCCATGTCTCCGGGCCACAGATCCTTGGGCCGGAACTCGACCGTCTTGTCGTCCTTCCACGCCCATGCCCCCACCAGAGGTTCGGGAGTGCGGATGATCATCGCCTGTTCGATCTCGGCCTTGTTATCGACCTTCTTGTTGAAATTCACGGTGATGGGGATGCCCACCCCCACCACTTCCCCGTCGGCGGGCTCGGCGTAGGCGCGGAAGAACTTCTCCGGTTCGATGGTGCTGAAACTGGTCACATCGGTGGCAACTTGACCTCGGGCATCGAAGGCTCGCGCCTCGATGGTGTACGACGCTCCGTAGTCCAAGCTCGCGTGCGTCGACGTCCACCTGGTGCCGGTCTCATCAAGTTCGCCGGGAACCGGTCCGGTTGGGCCGATCACGGCAACTTCCTGGAGCAGACCGCCTTCCGCCTCGACCACGATCGGGGTTCGCGGCTGGACGTCGTTGGCGGCCGGGGAGGCCGTGATCTCGACGGCCGGCTCATCCGGAATGGGGACGGTGGTGACGCTGAGGTGCGGCTGACACGCTGAGACGGCGAGACCGGCCACGGCTAGCGCGGCGACACTCCACCGTCGGGTAGCTGCCGGCACTCGTCGCGATCGCGACGTTGCCCCGACTGTGTGCATAACCCGTCTAGGGTACGTCGCCAGAGGTGGGTTTGTGCAATCGCACGCGCTGGGGGAAACGTTCACAGAACGGATGATTCCGGGGGAAGCGAAGCGAATCCCCCGGATTCCGGGGGAAACGGGGGGTTAGCGGGCGAATTCGCCGCGGTAGTACTCGAACAGCAAGCCGACCACACCGAGCATCAAGATGGCAACGCTCAAGACCACGAACCACACCGCGAAGACCAGCCCCAGGGCGATTCCTGCGGCGCCGAGGCCGACCACGAGCGGCCACCACGAGTGGGGGCTGAAGAAGCCGTACTCGGGGTCC
>CAZQRR010000313.1:0-1739 GCA_964595675.1 uncultured Rubrivirga sp.
GCCCTCGTAGTCCAACTGGTAGAGACACCCGGCTTAAACCCGGCACAGTATGGGTTCGAATCCCATCGAGGGCACCCAGGGTTCGGCTAACGGGCCTCCGCGACATCGATGTGGACTTCGTTGCGACGCAGGAACCATGGCTTGAACGGTGGATCGAACCGGGCGAATCGCGGTTCGCCAACCGGCACCCACCCGTCGTTTTCGATGGCGGTCAGCAATTCGCGTACCCGTTGCCGGTAGGACGATTCAGACCAGCGCCCCGAGTAGCGAGCCACCGCGGTCAGACTCGGTGGTAACTCGCGCACCCGCACTCGGGTGTCGGTCGGAACCGGTGCGGACTCCGCACTCACCGAGCGGGGGAGTACGAACGCGATCACATGCTCACCGCGCGCCCCGGGCGACTGGATGACCGGAGCGGTCATCGCGAGTTTGCTCTGCTGGACGACAGGTGCGGTCATCGCCAGCGATTCGCGTGAGCGGTTCTTTCCCCCGATGTACTCAAGGAGTGGTCGAAACCCCAGACTGCCAGCGGCCTCGAATTCCCCATCGACGACGACCTCCGCAACGACGCACGCTGGGTATCGACGCAGTTCGTAGTGATCCGTGCTTCTAACTACGTCGTATGGCTGTTGCTCCGTCATGTGTCGACGGTACGCCCGCTCGAGGGCTTCGCGAAAGTCATGTACGCGGTGGCAGCAGCTGCTCGTTGTGCTCACCGAGCAGCGGAGCTCGCGTGAAAGGCTGATCATCGCCGTGATCGAACTTGATCGGTGCGCCGGCGATGTCGACGGTGACGCCACTTGGATGGTCCACGGTCTTGATCATGTGCCGAGCGGCCACGTGCGGATCGGCGGCGATGTGCTCGGCGTAATGCACGGGAGCCGATGGCACTTCCCCATCCAGGCGCGCGATCACCTGCGAGGTCGGCAGGGTGGATGTCCATTCCTCGACCAGTTTGTAGACCTGCGTTGCGTTGGCGAGGCGTCCGTCATTCGTCATGAGCCGTTCGTCGCTGGCAACGTCGGGACGCCCCATGACGGTGCACAGCCGCTGCCAGTGGTGGTCGGTCGGAGTGGCGATTGCCACGAAGCCATCGGCGGTCTTGCTCAAGCCGTACGGGCACAAGATCGGGTGGGTGTTGCCCTGCGCGCGCGGCCCGGTGCCGTTTATCGAGTGCTGGTACACGATCCGTTCACTCAGCGAGAGCACGGCGTCGTACATCGCGACGTCTACGAACTCCCCTCGCCCGGTGCGATCGGCTTGGTGCACTGCGGCGAGGATGCCGCACGCTGCCAAAGCGGCCGGGAAGATGTCGCCGACCCCGGGACCGACCTTCACGGGGTTGTCCGCGTCGGTACCCGTGATGCCCAAGATGCCGCCCATCGATTGAGCGATGATGTCGAACGCCGGCCACCCCGCGTAGGGGCTCTCGCCGGTGCGCGGGTCGCCGAACCCGCGGATGCTGGCGTAGACCAGCTTCGGGTAGCGCGTCTTCAGCGTTTCGTAGCCCAGGCCGAAACGGTCCATCACCCCTACCCGGAAGTTCTCGACGAGGACGTCGGCCCCCGCGAGCAGGTGGTGCAGATCCGCGATGCCCTCGTCGGTCCGCAGATCGATCACCACGCTTCGCTTGTTGCGGTTGGTGCTGGCGAAGTACCCGCCGTACCCACCGGGAGCGGGCTCGGCGGGGTGCGGCCCCCAGGCGCGGGCAACGTCGCCGGTGGGGGGTTCGACCTTGA
>CAZQRR010000314.1:0-1738 GCA_964595675.1 uncultured Rubrivirga sp.
GCTCGTACGCGGCGATGATGCCTTCCATTGTGAACAAGGTCATCTGGGTGTCGTCGGTGATCAGGCCAGTGCCACGCATGCCACCGAACGAAGTCTCCAGATAGTTGCGAACACCGCCGTGGCCGACTGCTTGAACGATCTGTTCGCGGGACCAGAACTCGATAGGCGCTCCGAGGGCATCACCGATCGCGCCACCGAGCAGCGATCCCATGACTTTGTCCCGGTAGGTCTCAGAGTTCATGCCCACAACTCCTCAACGTCGGTCCATTCGTTGCCGCAGTAGCAGGTGTAGCGGGGTTGGTTCGGTTCGATGATGCAGCCGCCGATTGCCAGATAGCTCGGGTCGGCTGAAGTGGGCATCCCGTAGACGATCGGCTTGGCGCGGTTACCACACTCGGGGCAGAACACGTCGAGCTGGAAGCACCGCCAGATCGCGATCGCTTCCTGCTCGGTGAGTATGCGAGGTTGACCCTTGGGTAATTTGATCGGTGCAGTCAGTTCCTCGGGGATGACGTTGTCATTCTTGACGTCGTTATCCCAAGCCAGCCACACGCGCACATGGCCTGCCCCTTCGGGTTCCACGTGCACAACTCGTTGCGGGAACCACACTCGCTCGCCATCGAACTCGTGCTCAAACTTCAGCTGGTCCTCATCTGCTTCAAACTTTTGCCCGACCGTGAGCAGGCAATCACCTACATGGATCGGGTCGATCGGCGCCCGCCAGGTCGGGTAGTGGGGATCGGGAATGAAGTCCCGTATCCGCAGGCTCTCGATGCCCCAACGCGGGTGGGAGGCTCGCGAGAAGGTGCATGAGTCCTCGTCGTAATGCACCGCAATCAAGCGGGACGCCTGGGACTCCCTACAGATCGACGCGGGAGTGTGTTGATCCCACGTTTGACCAGCCGGCAGTTCCACGATGTCCCGCCACGTCTTGGTAGGACGGGGAAGCAATTGCCGGCGCAGTCCTTCGGAGGGTGGCGTGCGTCGCGGCACCATTCGGCTCGCGCGCATGGCTCGCGGCGGCTCCAGCCCCGCGATTCGGATCCATTGGCGCGCTAGTGCTTCCGGGCTGCCTTCGATGATTCCGGACGTATTGGCAATCCGGCCGTCGGCTTCGATCCAGTTGCCATCGGCTAGGAAGCTGACAACGAACCGGCCGTCTGGACCGAACACCGTCAACGGTGGATTCGGCACCGGAGTGATGTAATCCACGCTGGCGCTGGGGCCGCGGGCGACGCCACAGCTCACCCGCGCACCCGGCAACGCGTAGACCAACGCCTTCACCAACTCCACCATGGAGTTCCAGCGCCCCTGGGGCGTGGGGTTGTATCCGAGGCGAGCCTCAGCCATCAACGCCTCAATGTCGTCCGGATCGGCCGGTGTGTACCCCTGGTGTTCGTTTTCGTTATTCATATGAATCCCCCGTTGGTGCTTGTGGTGCTTCTTCATTGTCGGTTTCGGTTTCGTCCTTGTCCTGCTCTTCTGTGAATGCGGCGGTGGCCTGCTCCCAGACCTGGGTCGCGAAGGCGCGCAGGGCGTCGTCGTCGTTGATATCGACTCCCTCGAGGGAGAAAAAGAGTCGCTTCTTGCTCACTGTCCCCCCTTGGTGAAGGCGTAGGCGGTGATGGCCACCAAGGTGATGGTGGCCAGGACGCCGGCGACAAGCGTGATGATCGACTGCGGTGACCAATCGGTGTATTCCATGGGGTGCTCCCCTTGTGCTCGCTCCTTCCCGCGC
>CAZQRR010000315.1:0-1724 GCA_964595675.1 uncultured Rubrivirga sp.
TGGATCGGTGAGGTCAAGGAAGCCATGGCCGGACTACAGATGGACTCCTCGTTCGCAGAACGCAATGTGAACGAGGGCTTCTCCGGCGGTGAGAAGAAGCGTCACGAGATCTTGCAGTTGTCCTTGCTGAAGCCCAAGATCGCGATCCTGGATGAGACCGATTCCGGTCTTGACGTAGATGCGCTGCGCATCGTCTCCGAGGGCGTGAACCAGGTCAAGCAGGACACCGGCGCCGGCATCTTGCTGATAACCCACTACACACGGATCCTGCGCTACATCAAGCCCGATGTGGTCAACGTATTCGCCGGTGGTCGCATCGTGGAGACCGGCGGGCCGGAGTTGGCCGATGTGCTCGAGTCCGAGGGCTACGAGCGCTACACAGCCAAGGTCTGATCGTGACTGCCGCCCTCGACGTCCAGCGGATACGCAAGGACTTTCCGATTCTGTCCCGCACCGTTCGTGGGGAGCGCCCTTTGGTGTACCTGGATAGCGCTGCGACGAGTCAGAAGCCCACAGCGGTCCTGGACGCCGAACGGGCGTATTACGAGACCTCGAACGCAGCGGTTCACCGCGGTGCGCACCAGCTTGCCGAGGAAGCAACCGACGCCTACGAGGGTGCGCGCGCTGCGATCGCAGGTTTCGTCGGTGCGCAACCTGCGGACATCATCTTCACCAAGAACGCGACCGAGGGTCTGAACCTGGCCGCGTACGCCTTCAGTAACGCAACCGCCAAGGCTCAGCAGGGCGAGGCGATGGACCCCCGCTTCGTGCTTGGTCCGCAGGATTCGGTCGTGGTGACGGAGATGGAGCACCATGCCAATTTGGTTCCGTGGCAAGAATTGTGCGCCAAGACCGGCGCTGAGTTGAGGTGGATCGGGGTCACCGACGAGGGTTACTTGAACCTGGACGAACTAGGTGTGATCGATGATTCGACCAAGGTGGTTTCGGTCGTGCATCAATCGAACATCCTGGGGACGATCAACCCGGTCGATCTGGTCATGGCTCGTGCCCACGAAGTAGGCGCGATCGGCGTGGTGGACGCCTGCCAGTCGATTCCTCACATGCCGGTCGATGTTCCCTCGCTCGGCGCCGATCTCGTCGCGTGGAGCGGCCACAAGATGCTGGGTCCGACGGGGATCGGCTTGGTGTGGGGACAGCGCGAGGTGCTGGAAGCCATGCCGCCCTTCCTCACCGGTGGCTCCATGATCGAGACGGTCTACATGGACCGAAGCACGTTCGCTCCGCCTCCGCAGCGATTCGAGGCGGGCGTACCGATGGTCGCTCAAGCGGTTGGCTTGGGAGCTGCAGTGCGCTACCTCGAGGACGTGGGCATGGAATTGGTTGCTCAGCACGAGCACGAGATCACCGGCTACGCCCTCGAGCGACTCGAGCAACTTCCGGGAGTTCGCATCATCGGGCCAAGCGCGAACGTCCATCGCGGAAGTGCCATCTCCTTCGTCGTCGAGGGCATCCATCCGCACGATGTGGGGCAGATACTCGACGACCGCGGTGTGGCGGTGCGCGTCGGACACCACTGCGCCTGGCCCACGTGTCGTCGGTTCGGAGTCCCGGCAACTACTCGGTTGTCGACATACATCTACAACGACAATTCAGACATCGACGCAGCGATCGAGGGAATCGTCGCCGCGCAGGAATTCTTCGGAGTGGCATGAGCGACAACGTCGAAGCGCTGTATCAGGAGATCATCCTCGATCACTACAAGC
>CAZQRR010000316.1:0-1706 GCA_964595675.1 uncultured Rubrivirga sp.
ACTGGGGAGCTCACGCGTTATCGGTGGGCTGAGAGGGCAGTCGCGTCTGCCGACCCACGGAACCTGATCTGGGTAATGCCAGCGCTAGGGAGGAAATATGAAGCGCATTCCCGTACTTGCCGCAGTCGCCTGTTCATCTGCATTGGTGTTGTCGTCGTGCGGATCCGACGAGCCATCAACGCAGCAATCCGTCGTAGATGGACCTGTGACGGTTCAACTGCTGACTCACGATTCCTTCGCGCTGAGTGAGGATGTGATCGCGCAGTTCGAGGAATCCACCGGGATCACCCTGGAACTCGTGTCCGGTGGCGACGCTGGGTCCATGGTGGCCGGGGCGATCCTGGCTGCTGGCGCTCCGACCGCCGATGTGATGTTCGGGGTGGACAACACGCTCGTAACGCGCACCCTGGATGCCGGCGTGTTCGAGTCGTATAGCTCGCCCGAAGCTTCGTCCTTGCGCCCGGAGCTTGCCGACCAGACGTTCGATGGACGCGTGACCCCGATCGACTTCGGTGATGTGTGCATCAACATCGATAACACGTGGTTCGAAGCCGAAGGCATCGAGCCCCCCAGCTCGCTGGAGGATCTGGCCGATCCCACGTACCGCGACCTGTTGGTGGTGCAGGATCCGGGAACATCATCGCCCGGTCTTGCGTTCTTACTGTCCACGGTCTCGCGCTACGGAGATGAGTGGCCCGCGTACTGGCAGCGCCTTGCCGACAACGGTGTGAAGGTGTCCGGCTCCTGGAGCGACGCGTACTACGGCGAGTTCACCTTCGGCGGTGGCGGTGATCGACCGATCGTGGTGAGTTACGCGACCAGCCCACCGGCCGAGATCGTCTACGCCGAAGGCGAGCCGCCGGCGCAGCCTTCTACTTCGGTGATGACCGACGGCTGCTACCGGCAGATCGAATACGCCGGGATCTTGGCCGGTACCGATCAAGTGGAGGCCGCCCAACAGGTGGTGGATTGGCTGCTCTCGGAGCAGGTGCAGGCCGACATTCCACTGAACATGTTCGTATTCCCCGCGCGCGATGGCATCGCACTTCCCGAAGTGTTCACCGAGTTCGCTGCGCAGGTGGACGACGCCGAGCAGTTGCCGTCGGAGTTCGTTGCCGAGAACGTGGCCGATCTGCTCACCGAGTGGGGCTCGGTCATGGGCCGGTGAGCCGGACAGCAATACCGACTCCGACCCGTGACGCGGTGATCGGCCAGGTTCCACAAGGTCACGGTCCGAGGTGGCTGCGTTGGGCCTGGCTGGTGCCAGCCGCGTTCATCGTGGCCTTCCTCGGAATCCCGCTGGTCTCCCTCGCCGCGCAGGTGCTCTCACCGGAGACCGCCGGATTTCTCACCGATCCGCTCCCGTGGCGGGTGGCTGGTCTGGCCACCGCACAGGCGCTGCTGAGCACGGCACTCGCGCTGGTCGTGGGACTTCCGATGGCGAACGTCCTGACCCGCTACCGATTCCCGGGGCGACGCTGGGCGTTGGCGTTGGCCACGGTGCCGTTCGTCTTGCCCACGGTGGTCGTGGCATTGGCGTTCCGCGCGCTCCTGGGATCGAGCCTGGGTTCGGGGCTCGCGATCGTGGTGTTGGCGCACGCCTACTTGAACCTGGCGGTGGTGATCCGAGTGGTCGGATCACGGTGGGCGACGATCGATCCGCGAATCGAGATCGCCGCGCGCACCCTCGGAGCCACGCGCTGGAC
>CAZQRR010000317.1:0-1696 GCA_964595675.1 uncultured Rubrivirga sp.
GCGATGATCAAGCCGAGTGACCATTCGGTCATCGCATCGGTCCCAGCCAGGACGTAGTGGGCGGTGGCCAAAGGCCACGCCGAGTAGGCGATGAGGTGGGTCTTGGCGAAGACCTTGGCTCCGTGTCGACCGAGGCGCTGCCGGATTCGGCCGACCACGCTCACCGGGACCATCAACCACATCGCGACTACTCCGAGAGCAACGGCGAACGGCTCCCAGGGAGCGATCCCCGGGATGAACAACTGCGGGATCGAGAACGAGACCACGGGATCAAAAACCAGAAGCGCCATGTGGGCGGCAAGGAAGCCCAGGGCGAGGGCACCCAGCCAGCGGTGCATGCCGAGTAGCACAGGGGGCTTGATCGACGTTCCCAGGAGCCGGGTGCGTAGCAGCAACCCCCACAGCACGACCGCGGTCAGCAGCCCCCATGCGGTGACACCCGTTGCACGGATGGCCAGCCAGGTCCACGGGATCTCTACGACGTTGTCCATGTCATGCCACCTGTCCTTGATCTGAGTGGGATGAGAAGTCATCTCGATGAATGCCGCTTGCGGAGAAGACCGCGCTCGACAACGGTTCGGGAAGGGCGGCCAGGAGTTGGGGACGCACCAGCATCGCGGTAGCCCAGACTTCGCACTCCCAGGCTCGATCGCCGGCCACGGTTGCCTGAACAAGTGCTTCGTTCGTGCTGAGGCCGGTATCGGGATCAATGACATGGTGCCGTCCGCGGGCCCACCGACGAGTCAACGATGTGGATGTGGCGATGCCGGCGTGCGCCACTTTGGCAGGGACGACGTGGAGACGGTTCGTTCCATCTTCGCGAGATCCTTCATCGAAAATCGCTATGCGCCACTGAGGGTCCTCACCCGGACTTCCGGCGAATGCGATGTCGCCCCCGAGGTCCACGAGAACACCGCGAGCCCCCGCCTCGATCATTTCGTCGACCACGATGTCGGCTGCGAGTCCCTTGCCGATAGCTCCCGGATCCAGACCCACTCCACCCGGCAGGGCAACTACGCGCTCCCCGATGGTGACATCTGCCATCCCGGGAGCCGGTTCGCTCACCGCTGAGACGAAGTCTCGTGCAACCATGCCAGTCGCAAAGTCGTCCGCCCGGAAGGTGTCCGACTGGAAGTTGTCCTTCTCGACGATGTCGGTGAAGGTGCGGTCGTAGCCGTTGGCCCTCACGGCCGTGAGCACCGTGGGATCGAAGGCCCCGCGCGTCATCTCCCAGCCAGAACGCATGGCCCTGATGAGCGCTTCGGTTTCCGCTGAGATGGACACCTCCCCCGATCCAGCTCGTTCGTTCACGCGGCTCAACTCGCTCTCGGGTCGGAATCGACTCCACAACGACTCCAGCAGATCGACCCGGTGCTTGGCGAGATCGGCCAGCGACTCGACTCGTGGGTCGCTCCCGTAGATGAGGATCGAGCAGTCGGTCCCCATCGCCCGGAACTCGCGCCGGGCCACATAGGTGCTGGACATGACCATCTGCCTAACTTCCGCGCGTTTGTGCTTGCGGCTTGGCAACCTGCGGTGCCGCCGCTGGCTTCGGAACCGGCTTCGCTGCGGGCTGGGGTTGTGCCGCAGGCTGCGCCGGGGACGTGGATGCTTGCGGAGCGTCGGTAGTGGGTTGGCTGTTCGCCTTCCCGGTATTCGAATCCCCGTTACTTGAATCCGCGTTACTTGAATTCGC
>CAZQRR010000318.1:0-1691 GCA_964595675.1 uncultured Rubrivirga sp.
CTGCTCAAAGCTGCGCGGCTTCGCGGCGAACGCACGACCACCACCCACCCAAATCGGGCTGCGGCTCGAGCCGGCGCGGGCCTGACCAGTGCCTTTCTGACCCCAGGGCTTCTTGCCACCACCGCTCACTTCGGCCTTGGTCAACTGGGCCTTGGTGCCCGAGCGACCGGCGTTGCGATAGGCGGTGACGACCTGGTGCACCAGCGCTTCGTTGTACTCGTGGCCGAAAGCGGCCTCCGAGAGTTGCAGCTCATTCGAGCCGCCAGCGATCTTGATCTTCATGATCTATGGCTCCCGATCACTTCTTGGCGGCCTTGGGGCCCGCACCCTTGGTCGGCACGATGAGCTTGCGCTTGGCAAGACGCGCCGCCTTGGTCGAGGGACGGATGACCACCTGACCGCCTTCCGCGCCCGGAACGGCACCGCGGATCAGCAGCAGATTACGTTCGGCGTCGACTTCGACGACCTTGAGGTTCTCGGTGGTGCGACGCGCCACACCCATGTGACCGGACATGCGCTTGCCCTGGAACACACGGCCCGGCGTCTGACGCTGACCGATGGAACCCGGGGTACGGTGCGAGACCGACACACCGTGGGTCGCGTGGTGACCGGCGAAGTTGTGACGCTTCATCGTTCCCGCGAAACCCTTACCGATGGTCGTACCGGTGACGTCGACGATCTGACCGACCGTGAAATGGTCCGCCTTGATCTCTGCGCCAACGGCGAGATCCTCGCCTTCCTTTTCAGCCAAACGGAACTCGACGAGCGCTTTGCCCGGAGCGGTGCCCGCTTTGGCGAAATGGCCGGCGGCAGCCTTCGAAATCAGCTGCGGACGACGTGATCCGTAAGTGACCTGGACGGCGCGATAGCCATCCTTGTCGGTGGTTTTAACCTGCGTCACTCGGTTCGGCAGAACCTCAATCACCGTGACGGGGATGGACTCCCCAGCGTCGGTGAAGACGCGAGTCATGCCGCACTTGCGGCCGACAAGACCGATTGCCATGTACTACTCTCCTGCGCTCACTACGATTGGCGAACGCAAAAAAACCTATCCAACACACACCAGGCTGAAGGTCGAAGACGACCGAGAACCCGCGACGGAGAACCCGTTGCGGACTTTCTCGAGTGGTCTTGGCGGCATTTCCGCCAACCTCGCCCGATCCCGCCGAAATTTCAGCGGCCCTTCCCGGAACACCCGGGAACAAAAGGGCGCGCAGTGTAAGCGACGGTTTCTCAACTTGCAAGCGTTAATCCGGCTTGCGCGATCCACCGAAACCACCCCCCGAAGTCGCCTTCGGAGGGTGGCCTAATGGGATCAATTCAACTTGATCTGGACGTCCACGCCAGCAGGCAGTTCGAGGCGCATCAGCGCATCGACCGTCTTGTCGGTCGGGTTGAGGATGTCCATCAAGCGCTTGTGCGTGCGCAGCTCGAACTGGTCGCGGGCGTCCTTGTCGCCGTGCGGACTGACGAGCAGCGTGTAGCGCTCCATCTTGGTCGGCAAGGGCACAGGGCCCTTGACCGTGGCACCCGTGCGCTTGGCCGTCTCGACGATCTCGCGCGCGGACGTGTCGATCAGGCGATGGTCAAACGCCTTCAGCCTGATCCGAATATTTTGATTAGCCATGAATATTTCCTTACTTCAGGATCTTCGCGACGACGCCGGCGCCGACGGTGCGGCCGCCTTCGCG
>CAZQRR010000319.1:0-1682 GCA_964595675.1 uncultured Rubrivirga sp.
GCGAAGCAACCCTTGAGTTCGGTCCATCCACGGTCGATTCCGTATCCACGCCAGAACCGGTCATGCCAGCCGATGTACATGATTCCGAGCTGCAACGCGTGGCCATAGGGACGACCTGCCGCATCGGGTCCGAGCAACCAGTTCAAGAAGGCCTCGGCGTTGGCGCGATCAACAGGATCACGGACGTCGACCATCCAGTCGATCGCTCGCCCTTCCTTGTGCTCGCTGCGACCACCGCGATCGCAGTCACGAGGAATCCACGTGTACTGGTTCGCACCGTAAGTGCCCTTGATGATCTGCTCCAAGCGCAGTGCGCCCGGCTTCGGTGAGGACTCGCAGGTGGTCTGCGGTTCGTATTCGATGTTCACTGCCACCTCCGGAGGCAGCGGGGGTAGCGGTGCCGGCATCGGTGCAGCTGGCAAACCCTCGCCGGGAACCGGGGCACCGGCCACCGGCCCTGTCCAGGTGGTCGGCTGCCAGGTCAGTTGGCCCTGGGTAGCACCGGCGGGAGCCACGAGCAGTGAGCCGACCAGGCCAGCGCCGATAAACCCGGTTACCCCCACGCCGAGCGTGCGCGAGGTTAACCGGCGCACGGCAGAATGACGGTGGGAGCGGGGAAGCACCCGCCTACTGTGTCACGAAAGTGTCACGAGTTGCCAATGGTGTCAGTGGTGCGTCGCCCACAATGTGAGGAGTTTCGCTGGTGTCCGAGTCGGTCGAGCGCGTTCTGGCAATCATGGCCCACCCCGACGACGTCGACTTCGGGGCTGCGGGCACCGTCGCCCAGTGGACCAAATCCGGCATTTCGGTCAGCTACGGGATCGTGACCGACGGCGACGCCGGGGGTTTCGACCCTGCCGTGCCCCGATCGGAGATCCCCACCATCCGGCGGACCGAGCAGCGGGCCGCCGCGGCCGAGATCGGCGTCCACGATGTCCACTTCCTCGGTTACAAGGACGGCGACGTCACGGTCACCCAGGACCTGCGTCGCGACATCAGCCGACTGATCCGCCAAGTCAAGCCGCAGCGGATGCTCATCCAATCCCCCGATCGGAACTGGGAACGGATCCCCGCATCCCACCCCGATCACCTCGCTGCTGGTGAGGCAGCTATCCGCGCGATCTATCCCGACGCACGAAATCCGTTCGCCCACCCGGAGTTGCTGCAGGACGAAGGACTACACGACTGGATCGTTCCCGAGGTGTGGGTCATGGCCTCGCCCACACCGAACCACTACGTGGACGTGACGGACACCTTCACCGACAAGATGCGCGCGATCCACGCACACGTGTCGCAACTTCCGGCGCCTGATCAGGTCGAGGAACGCGTGCGAACCTGGCTATCGGCCGCCGCCTACGAAGCCGGGCTTCCGGAGGGCCGCCTCGCCGAGGCCTTCCAGGTCGTCAACATCCCCTGATCCCTTGGCCCGCTCGACATCCTCCACGGGGCAAACGGCTACCAGAGGACGGCGATGACGATGTTGGCGATCGCCAAGGCGCCGATGGCAGCCCACAGACCGGTCTGCGGCAATGGCTTTTTGCGGCCAACGAAGGCCAGCACCGTCACGATCACCGTGATGGCAAGTTTCACGCCGATCTTGGCGTGATCGACATCCTCGTCCTGCATCTCGGCCAAGCCGACCAAGATCACGCCGGTCACCAATTGAGTAAGCGCACCGTGCA
>CAZQRR010000320.1:0-1670 GCA_964595675.1 uncultured Rubrivirga sp.
GGTGCCATGTGCTCGGTATGGAAGGCACCGGCCACCTCGAGTGGCCTTACCCGACAACCCTCCGGCGGGTTGTCGGCGAATGCCGCGAGTTGCGCAAGGGTTCCGGCGACCACGATCTGCCCAGCCCCGTTCATGTTCGCCGGAGTCAGGCCGAGTTCGGCGCACTTTGCGACGATCTGATCGGCATCACCGCCGAGCACGGCGGACATGCCCGTCTCGATCGTGGCCGAGGCGCTGGCCATCTCCCTGCCGCGCTCTCGGACGAAGACCATCGCCTGCTCCGCCGACAGCACGCCCGCTCCCACGGCGGCGGTTATCTCGCCGACCGAATGACCGGCACCGGCGCCGATCGAGGAGTAGGCGACCGAGGGGTGGGGGAACAGGCTCAGCAACGTCACGAGGCCGGCGCCCACGATGAGGGGTTGGGCCACGGCGGTGTCGCGGATGGTGTCGGCATCGGACGTGGTGCCGTGTTCCACCAAGTCCACCCCGCTCACGATGGACAGCCATTCGAGGCGCTCGCGCACCCCGGGAACATCGAGCCAGGGGATGAGGAAACCGGGGGTCTGGGCGCCCTGTCCAGGGGCGACGACTACGAGCACGCGCACAGCCTTCCGTGGATGGCTACAAAGTCCCTGTGGGCAAGCGGCCAAAAAATCGGGCGTGAATTTGTAGGAACCCTACAAGGAGGAGTCGGAGTTTCGTATTCGGCCGAGAATCAGCGCCAGGCGCAAGGTGAGCGCCCCCCGTGGCTGGGTGGGGGTGAAACCGGTGACCTCCGCGATGCGACCGAGGCGGTAGCGGACCGTATTGGGGTGCACGAACAACTCCCGGGCGGTTGCCTCCAAGGTGGGGGTCCGCTCGAGGAACGCCTCGGCTGTGCTGAGCAGGTGGGGCTCTGCGATGAGCGGCAGGTAGACCAACTCGATGAGTTCCTCGTGGGCCCGCTCGTCACCGACGATTGCCCGCTCGGGGAGCAGATCGATCACCGACACAGGTCGCGGCGCGTCGGACCATCCGATGGCTGCCCCCACGGCAGAGGTGGCCGTTCGAACAAGGACTCCGACGTCGTCGAAATCGAGAGCACGCCCCCCGAGCGCCACGGGACCGGGGCCGAAGTGGGGTGCGATCAATCGGGCCGCCTTGGCTGCGTGTTCGTCGCTCGGGCAATGGCCGATGAGTGCGATCAGGAAGTCCCCGTGCATGCCGGTGATCAGCATCAAGTCGTGGTTGCGTGCAGCCCTGCGCAGAACATCAAGCGCGCCCTCGACATCGGAGACCGGCGCATAACCCGCCACGACGGCTACGGGTGTGGCTTCGGACCAACCGAGCGCGGAAACCCGCGAAGACAAGGACGGATCGAGTTCGTCCCGAAGTATCGAATCGACTACCAGAGCCTCCAGTCGCGCGTCCCATGCGCCGCGTGCTTCGGCAGCTCGTGCGTACACCTCGGCGGCAGAGAACGCGATCTCGCGGGAATAGCGCAACGTGGCTTCGCGTGCGGCCGATCGCTCGGGTTCCTCGAGGAGTTCGTCGATCGCCGTTTCCACCACCTCGATGGTGGTTCGCACGAGGGCAACCGTTTGTTCCAAAGAGATGATGCGCGCTAGCTCTCGCGGTGCGGAACCGAAGACGTCCGCTGTGAGTTGCGGAGTGCCCCGTTGATCGGC
>CAZQRR010000321.1:0-1668 GCA_964595675.1 uncultured Rubrivirga sp.
AGCGCTTGATCGCTCAGTCGACCACTCTCTCGATACCGGACGAGGACTTCGACGGCAGCGTCTCGCTAGGGGTTCGTGTCCAGTTGCGGGTTCCCGACGGTGACCTGTGGGTCATCCCCGTTCACCCCGCCGAGGCTTTCTTGGACGATGAGCGGGTGTCGGTCGAATCGCCGCTCGGTTCAGCCCTGATCGGTAAGCGGCCTGGGGAAACGGTGGACATCGAAGCACCCCGTGGTTCGTGGCAATGCACGATCGTGCGCACGGATGCGGAGTTGATCCGATGCACAACGGGGAAGTCAGCCAAGTAGGTCGGCGAGCACCGGGGCCAGCGAGCGGAAGGCCTGGCCTCGGTGGCTGATGGCGTCCTTCTCGGCCGGGGTTAGTTCCGCCGTAGTCAGGACGTAGCCACGGGGTGTGAATATCGGGTCGTATCCAAAACCGTTACTGCCACGTGACTCTCGGATGATGTTGCCCTCCAAAGTTCCCTCCACGACGCGCTCGTCGCCGTCGGGAGTAACGACCGCGGCAGCACAATGGAAGGCTGCGCTGCGTCGCTCATCGGGGACGTCTGCAAGTTGCGCCAAGACCAGGGCGAGGTTCGCTTGATCGTCGCCGTGCTGACCGGCCCAACGAGCGGAGAAGATGCCGGGCATTCCATTGAGGGCGTCCACGCACAGTCCCGAATCGTCGGCGATCGCAATGTGACCGGTTCGCTGTGCTACATCGCGAGCCTTCAGGAGCGCATTGGCCGCAAAGGAACTGCCTGTCTCGGGGACTTCAGGCAGATCCGGGAATTGCTCGGTCCCCACCAATTCGACGTCCAGACCGACGTTCGCCAGGATCCGTGTGAGTTCGTCGACTTTGTGCTGATTTCGCGTTGCCAGAACGACGATCGACGTCATGCCGACAAAGCAGCCTTCTGCAAAGTGGTGAGGTCGGCAATACCCGTTGCCGCGAGATTGAGGAGTCGATCGAGCAGTGCGCGATCGAATGGATCTCCCTCGGCAGTGCCTTGTACCTCGACGAAGTTACCGGCACCTGTCATAACGACGTTCATGTCCGTTTCGGCGCGGACGTCGTCGTCGTAGTGAAGATCCAGCCTGGGCTCACCGTCGATGATGCCCACACTCACCGCAGCGACTGAATCGGTGAGCGGATTGCCGCCGACGTGACCTTCGCCGATCGCCCAGTTGATCGCATCGACGAGGGCTACGTAGGAACCGGTGATCGCCGCCGTGCGGGTGCCACCATCGGCCTGCAGGACATCGCAATCGATCAGGATCGAGTTCTCACCAAGGGCCTTCATATCGACCACCGCACGCAGACTGCGACCGATGAGCCTTGAGATCTCCTGGGTGCGCCCACCGAGCTTGCCCTTGACCGACTCGCGTTGATTACGAGTGGTGGTGGCGCGTGGGAGCATCGCGTACTCCGCAGTGACCCAACCGGTACCCGAGTCCTTCAGCCAGCGAGGGACGCCGGGGGTGAAGGAAGCCGTACACAGCACCTTGGTCTTGCCGAAGGAGACGAGGGTGGAACCTTCCGCATGCTCGGACCATCCGCGCTCGAACGTCACAGGTCGAAGTTGGTCAGCTGTGCGGCCATCTGATCTGGTCATGGGACGTGACACTATCTAGCGTGATGACACGCCGTGCGCCGGTGGTCCTG
>CAZQRR010000322.1:0-1663 GCA_964595675.1 uncultured Rubrivirga sp.
GCGTCTCGTTCGCAATGAGAAGGCCAGGGGTTCGAATCCCCTCAGCTCCACTTTCCGATTGTGCTATCGGTCAGCGTTCCGCGTCGCGCAGGGTCGTGGCGGCCGTGATGATCGGAATGGTCATGACCAGGCCGGCCACCATCGCCATTGAGTCGTAGATCTCGCCGGTTCGCCCGAGCAGCGGGTTCCACAGCACGGCCATGCCGAATGTCGCGTACAACACGATCGCTTGCGCGTAGAAGCCCTTCGTGCGGAACCTGGAGAGCAGAGGTTCGTTGGCTCGCACGTTCAGCATGATCGTGATGAGCAGGAAGAACGTGAAGGTAGTGGCCAGCCAGCCGAGATAGTTCTGCACCGGCACCCCGAAGTATGAGCCACCGTTCTCCCAGGTCCACTTGCCGAGCAGGGTCGAGGCGATCGGATCCGACGACAGATCGATCGCGGTCATCACGAGTGAGCTGAGGGCAGCGGTGATGACGGTTTCGAGGGCGCCCAATCGACGGTGAATGTTGCGCAGCATGAGTCGGGTGACGATGTAAGCGCCGTAGGCCATCGCGAAGTACCCCAGCGGCAGCAGGATCGGCACCTTGAACAGCAGCGGTCCGATGGCGGTGGTGGAGTAGTAGTACTCACCGAAGACCAAGCCGGTGTGGGTGCCGACGAACTCGAAGGAGTAGGCGACCACGTAGACGATCGCGAATCCGGCCAGGGCCGTTCGCCAGTTCGTCCACGAAGCGAAGTGCCAGATGGCGATGACGACCGGCAACTCGCCGACGATGAGGGCCAACCCGGGGTTGACCCCCGAGGGCGGTAACACCGTGCTGGCGATCAGTGCGGCGAGGAGCACCCAGCGCAGCGTCATGGCGAGTCCGGATTCGGTCCGGTAGGTCTGCTCAGGCATGGGCGCACAGTAGGGGTAACCGAACCCGCTTGAGAAGGGTTTCGGCGCCGCGGAGTGCCGGGAATCTGATGGAGGTTTTGGTGGGGTCAGCCCTACCTGGTGCGCGAGGATTCGCTTGATCGTGTGGCAGGTTAGCGCCATGGCCAGCCACTCGCCGGTAAGTCCGAAGCCGTCCAAGGTGCTGATGCTGCTCACCTATGTGATCGGCGGTGTCGGCTACTTCATCGGCATCTACACCCTGCGCGATGATCCGCCGTCTTTGTCCCTTGCTGCTGTGTTCGCGGTGACGGCGACTGGCGTGCTGTCCTTCATCCGGCACGCGATCTTCAACCGCTCCGACGCGGTAAATGGCGGCTGGGACTACGGACAGCGGAACAATTTCCAAATCGAGGTGGGGCTCGCGAACCTCGCGTGGGGCGTGTTCGCGCTGTTGGCCGTCGTCCTCGATTGGGGGCTCGCGGCGGTATCGGCGTCGTTCTTGATCAGTGGGTTCTACTTCGCCTTCGTGGCGATATTCGTGATCATCACTCCTGATACCCGGCAGCGTGGGTTAGGCGGGCTCATCGGAATTTCGGTGTGGGCGGCGATGATGATCGTCATGGGGGGTTTCGGGATGGCTGCGGCATCTGGAACCTGAGGAGCGGTCGATTCCCATGACTGGGGACTCGGTTTGGTGGAGTCACGGGCGGATGGATCAGGTTCTCACTGAAGGCTGGTTCGTTGCGCGGACTGAACGGACGTTCGCGAGCAAGGCAGCAACAA
>CAZQRR010000323.1:0-1635 GCA_964595675.1 uncultured Rubrivirga sp.
ACGTGGCTCGGCGCGATATCCGATAGCTGCTCGAACCACCACAGCGATAACTGGGTGAGCACCTTGCCCTTGTCCGGGATGAGAGTCGGCAGCACCCAGTCGAAGGCGGAGATGCGATCGCTGGCGATGAACAGCAGGCGATCGTCCGGCGTGCGATACAGGTCGCGGACCTTGCCGCTGTAGACATGCTCGTATTCCGGGGGCAGACCGTAATCCACCACCTGCACAGCGGTCACAGGATGTCTCCGGGGCGATAGCCCGCTGCATCGGGGTACCGCTCGGTGATCTTCTCGATCCGATCGGCCACGGAACGCACCTGTGCGCTCGCTGCTCCGGTGAAGTCCAGCGGATCGGAGATCACGGTGCGGATGACCTCGTCGCTCAATCCGATGCGGTCATCGGCAGCCAGAGCCGCAAGCAGGTCCACTCGTTGCCCTTCACGCATCTGCAATGCGGCGGCGACCGCGTGTTCCTTGATCGCCTCGTGCGCGCTCTCCCGTCCCTTGCCCGCGCGCACCGCAGCCATCAGGACCTTGGTGGTGGCCAAGAAGGGCAGATAGCGCTGCAGTTCGGCGTCGATCACCGCATCGAACGCACCGAAGCCATCGAGCACCACGAGGAAAGTTTCGAGCAGCCCATCGATCGCGTAGCAGGCATCCGGGAGGGCAACTCGGCGAACGACCGAACACGAGACGTCGCCCTCGTTCCACTGTTGGCCAGCGAGATCGGCAGTCATGGATGCGTAGCCGCGGAGCAGTACGTGCATTCCGTTCACTCGTTCGCACGAGCGAGCGTTCATCTTGTGCGGCATAGCGGAGGAACCGACCTGTCCGGGGCGGAAGCCTTCGGTGGCGAGTTCATGTCCGGCCATCAGGCGGATCGTGGTGGCGAGGTTCGACGGTGCCGACGCAAGCTGCACGAGTGCGGAGAGGGCGTCGTAATCCAAGGACCGCGGATAGACCTGACCAACGCTCGATAGAACCTGTTCGAAGCCAAGATGCGCCGCAACATCACGTTCGAGCGTGGCCAACTTCGCGTCGTCGCCGTCGAGGAGATCGAGCATGTCCTGCGCGGTTCCCACCGGACCCTTGATGCCACGCAGCGGGTAGCGGACGATCAGCTCCTCGAGACGAGTGAAGGCCTGGAGCAATTCGTCAGCCGTGGTGGCGAAGCGCTTGCCCAACGTCGTGACCTGCGCGGCAACGTTGTGCGAGCGACCTGCCATCGCCGTTTCGGAGTATGCAACCGCTAGACCGGAGAGGCGATCGAGGACTGCAACCGTCTTATCGCGGACCAGGCCCAGTGACAGGAGCAGTTGCATCTGCTCGACGTTCTCGGTCAGATCGCGTGAGGTCATGCCGAGGTGAATCGACTCGTGGCCCGCGAGGGAGTTGAACTCCTCGATGCGCGCCTTGACGTCGTGCTTGGTCACCCGCTCGCGTTCGGCAATGGAAGCAAGATCAACGAGGTCGACCTTCGATTCGTAATCCGTGATGGTCGCTTCCGGGATGTCCAGACCTGCAGCCGCCTGGGCGCGCATCACTGCGATCCACAATCGCCGCTCGGCGATGATCTTGGCTTCGGGTTCCCAGATAGCCCGCATGGCCGGGGACGCATAGCGCTCGGCGAGCACGT
>CAZQRR010000324.1:0-1586 GCA_964595675.1 uncultured Rubrivirga sp.
GGCATAGGCATCCGGCAGGAGACGGGCAACGGCAGGATCATCGGAGGGACCCGCCGCCCCCTCGACCCACCCGATCTGCGCAGCGAGCGGATCGGCATCGGCAAGTGGTTCATCCGGCTTCACCAGGTCGATCACCTGCCGAGCCACGGACGTCAGCAGTCCACGCTCGACCTGATCGACCCGCAGGACGATGCGTCCGGTGGCAGTTCGCTGGAATCCGTAGGACATGGCTGCTCCGTCAGTCGTCTCGCTGCAAGGTCGCCCACAGCCCGTAGGAGTGCATGGCGGCGACGTCCCTCTCCATCTCCTCGCGGGTACCCGAAGAGACGACGGCCCTGCCTTCGTAATGGACGTCACGCATCAACTTCTCGGCCTTTTCCCGGGAGTAACTGAAGTAGGTCATGAAGACGTAAGTGACGTAGGACATCAGGTTGATGGGGTCGTTCCACACGATCGTCACCCATGGGCGCTGGGGTTCGACGTAATCCTCCACCTGCTCGTCGATCTCCGGGGATACCTCCACCGGCACCGATAGCCGCGCCACGGCAACAAGTCTCGCAGCATGCCGCGCGCGGGGCGAAGCCGACGTACCCTGGGCCCATGGACGAGAGCGGATGCCAGCCATCGGAGCAGTTGGCTAGCTATTCGGTTCCCGCCCCCTGTTCGACGATCCCCCGCCCGCGCATTCTGGATCGCATTCGCGACTCGGTGATCGGTGACGATCAGGTGATGTGGGGACCTTTCGGTGCCCGGCGAGTCACCTACGCCGACTACACCGCCTCCGGTCGGGCCCTGTCATTCATCGAGGACTTCATTCGCGACGAGGTGCTCCCGCGGTATGCCAACACGCACACGGAGTCCAGCGGAACCGGATTGCAGACGACCCGCCTTCGTGAAGATGCACGAGCGCTTATCAAGGCGGCAGTCAACGCAGACGACGATACGTGTCTGATCTTCTGCGGATCGGGTTCGACCGGGGCAGTCAACAAACTGCTTGGCATCCTCAACCTGCGCATCCCAGCCGACCTCGACGCTCGCTATTCCCTCAGTTCGCATATTCCTCTGGGCGAGAGGCCTGTTGTCTTCATCGGGCCGTACGAACATCACAGCAATGAACTCCCATGGCGAGAGTCCATCGCCGATGTGGTCCCGATTCCGGAGGACTCCGACGGACACTTGGACGAGACTGTTCTGCGCCAACGCCTCGAGGAGTACTCCGACCGGCCACTTTTGATCGGCTCTTTCAGTGCGGCAAGCAACGTGACCGGGATCATGACCGATACCCACGGCATCAGCACGCTGCTCCACGAACACGGGGCGCTGGCATTCTGGGACTACGCGGCCTGTGGTCCGTACGTAGACATCGATATGCAACCTCGCTGCAGCGAGCACCCGCTTTCGTACAAGGATGCCGTCTTCTTGTCACCGCACAAGTTCATCGGAGGACCCGGGACACCTGGCATCTTGCTCGTTCGTCGCGAACACGTTCGTAACTCCGTTCCCGATGTCGTGGGCGGTGGAACCGTCGCTTACGTCAATCCCGAGGAGCACCTCTACCTCAGCGATCCCGAGCATCGCGAGGAGGG
>CAZQRR010000325.1:0-1585 GCA_964595675.1 uncultured Rubrivirga sp.
TTTCCCCCGGAATCCGGGGGAAACGTTGAACGGGATAGATTTCAGGATCTGTCCGTGGGACGCGAGTGAGGTTGATCGTGGATTCATCGCTACTGACGCGACTTCGCGCAACCGGCCCAACCCGCGATGTGGTGGAGCCGTTCACCGGTGATGTGCTGTATGCCCTACCGACCAGCACTGAGGCCGACGTCGATGCTGCCTTCGCGCAATCGCGCGATGTTCAATCCGCCTGGGCTGCGCAGTCCTTGACGTCCCGGGCCGCCGTGATGCTGCGCTTCCACGATCTGATCCTGGCGAATCGGCATGCCGGGCTCGATCTGGTGCAGCGGGAGACGGGCAAGGCTCGCAAGGATGCGAACGAGGAAGTCCTGGACGTATGCATCACGGCACGGCACTACTCCCGCGATGCGCGCCGCTTGCTGCGGCCACGAAGGCACCTCGGCGCTCTTCCGGGTGCGGTGGGGGTAGTCGAACGACGCGTGCCCAAGGGTGTGGTGGGAGTGATCGCCCCGTGGAACTACCCGATCACCCTGGCGATCAGCGATGCGATTCCGGCGATGATCGCCGGCAACACAGTCGTGCTGAAGCCCGACGTCCAGACGACGCTCTCGGCGCTATGGATCGCGGATCTGCTCGCGCAGGCGGGGCTGCCGGAGGGTGTGTTCTCGGTCGTTTCGGGTGAGGGCCCGGTGGTCGGTCCGATGGTGATCGATAGGTCCGACTACGTGATGTTCACCGGCTCCACAGCGGTGGGACGCGAAGTTGCGGCGCGATGCGGGCAGCGGCTGATCGGCTGCTCCATGGAACTCGGCGGGAAGAATTCGATGATCGTGCGTGCTGATGCCGAACCGGAGTGGGCGGCTTCGATCGCTGTGCGCGGCAGCTTCTCCAACTCCGGGCAACTGTGCATATCGATGGAGCGCATCTACGTAGCCGAGAGCGAATACGAGCCGTTCCTTGAGGCATTCGCACGTCGCACCGAGGCGCTGCGCATGAGTGCCCACGTGGGCTGGGGGTCGGATATTGGCTCCTTGATCTCTCAAAAACAGCTCGACCGTGTTGCTGCGCACGTTGACGATGCTGTGGAACGCGGGGCGACCGTCGTCGTCGGTGGGAAAGCCCGACCGGACGTGGGTCCGTACTTCTACGCACCGACCATCCTCACCGGCGTGGACGACTCCATGACGCTGTGCTCGGTCGAGACCTTCGGGCCCGTGGTCGCGGTGTATCCGGTGTCCTCTGACGAGGAGGGGGTGCGCCGAGCCAACGAAACCGAGTACGGCCTGAACGCCTCGGTGGTGAGCCGTGACAACCGGGCGGCCCAGGCGATCGCCCGACAACTTCGCGCCGGAACCGTCAACGTGAACGAGGGGTACGCCGCGGCCTGGGCGAGCAAGCGCGCACCCATGGGTGGCATGGGGGCCTCTGGCCTAGGTAGGCGCCACGGTGATGAGGGAATGCTCAAGTACACCGAGGCGCAGACCATCGCCACCCAGCGGGCTTTGGGATTCGGTCCGCAATTCGGGTGGTCCGATGAGCGTTGGGGTGACACCCTTGCGGGGGCGATGGGTCTGATGAAGAAGTT
>CAZQRR010000326.1:0-1576 GCA_964595675.1 uncultured Rubrivirga sp.
CTCAAGGACTCGACGTCGGTCTTCACGTACTTCTCCAGTGTTGGTGATCACGGCGCCGAGGTGACGCTCATGGTCGGGGCGGGGAGACTCGAACTCCCGATCTCCTGCTCCCAAAGCAGGCGCGCTAGCCACTACGCTACGCCCCGCGTGGGCTCCGCGTGAGTCTAGAGGTGGGCCCACACGGCTCGATGCTCGCCTCCTACGTCAGCGAACGAGCGGGTGCTCGCGGTAGGATTCCAGCGCTTCGCGCGGGTGTAGCTCAATGGTAGAGCCCCAGCCTTCCAAGCTGGTTGTGCGAGTTCGATTCTCGTCACCCGCTCCATATCTCGCCGATAACCCACTTTCCGTGTTCTCATGTGATCGTGACTATCACGAACGACGCCCCCTCCATCGGCCGTCCGGGTTCACCCGTCGGTCGCCGCGTGGTCCTGGGGATGCTCGGGGCGGGTGCGGTAGGCGTACTCGTGGGTCGACCAGCCCAGGAGGCCATCCAGTCCACGGTGAGCGCCACAGTTCCAGGCTTGGGTGCGGTGGTTCCAGCGGCTGGGGGCTTTCGCATCTACACGGTGACCGGTGGCTATCCGAGTATGCCGGTCGAGGACTACCGCCTGGAGGTCACCGGGGCGGTGGCCAATCCGCTCTCACTGTCCTTCGACGACCTGGCCGAACTTCCGCAGACCCAGATGACCAAGGACTTCCAGTGCGTGACCGGTTGGCGGGTCGACGACGTCCCCTGGTCCGGGGTTCTGCTTCGCGATGTGCTGATCGCCGCGGGCGCCAACACCTCGCAAACTGCACTTCGCTTCTTTTCTTTCGATGGCGCGTACACCGAGTCACTGACGATGGGACAGTCATTGCGCGACGACGTCCTGGTCGCTAGCAGCATGTACGGAAAGCCCATCACCCGCGAGCACGGTGGCCCGGTGCGCCTATACGTCGCACCGATGTACGGCTATAAATCATTGAAGTGGATGTCGGGGATCGAAGTGGTCGATGAGGTGGTCCCCGGTTATTGGGAAGTGCGCGGCTACGACATCGATGCGTGGGTGGGGGCGTCAAATGGACGTAACGACGAACCCATCGCCTGAGACCGCAACTCGACTCCAGCGCTTCACCCGCGCCGAGCGGTACCTGCATCGCACGATCGCCGCGCTCACCTTCGTACTGCTGGCAACCGCTGCCGCGCTCTACTTCCCGGACATCAGCGTTCTGGTGGGCAACCGACCACTGGTGAGCGACATCCACGTGATCGCCGGATTCGCCCTACCGATTCCCATCGTGCTGGCGTTGTTCTCGCGTGCGTTCCGAAACGACGCGGATCTGCTCAATCGCTTCACCCCCGACGATTGGCGCTGGTTGCGCTCGCGCGATCGTCGCTCCGGGCGCATCCCGGTGGGCAAGTTCAACGCCGGGCAGAAGCTCAACTCGGCATTCACTCTCGGTTGGATCCTGGTGATGCTGGGCACCGGGTCGATCATGTTCTTCAGTTCACTGTTCCCCGACGACATCCGAACAGGCGCAACCTTCGTGCACGACTGGTTGACGCTCGCGATCTTCGTCGTCGTCGTTGGCCATA
>CAZQRR010000327.1:0-1571 GCA_964595675.1 uncultured Rubrivirga sp.
GTTCCGAAGCGCTGATGACGATGACCTACCGGCCTATCGAGACGAACGCGCCGCCTCCCGCATACCTTGTGCGGTGAGTTCTCGCCGGATGACACGTTCTGCGGTGTCGATCAAGTGCGAGCCGCTGGCCCGTGAATAGTCACGCATCAGGGTGTACGCGCTGTTCATGTCCGTGTGGTCCTGCTCGGTGAGCATCCCCTTGGCCTGTTCGATCGTCACTCTCGCGTTGATCGTTCGCTGGATCTGCTCGGCCAAGAAGGTCGCCTCGGAGGGAACTGCTTTGCTTGTCAAACCGAGGGCGGCAAGGTCGGCGAGTGCCTGTGCGGCCTGAATAGCTCGGCTCGTCGCGGCATTGGGCGCCTTCCACAGCACATTCAACGCACCGATGTTGTGATCACGCAGGCGCATCGGAGCCCCGAGCGCCGAACGGAAACCCAAGTCGAGTGCCCGCTGGCGGAAGGTATCCCACCGCTCGTCGCTGGTGAGATCGTCCGAAGTGACCAGGCGTCCGGAGTACCAGGAGTCCAGGCACGGTCCTTCGTCGGCTTGGATCTCGAAGACTTCCAGCGTGCGCATGTCCTCATCGGAGGCGGCAACCACATGAAGCAGTTGTGTGGTGTCACCGACCATGACGCCCACGGCATCGGCATCCAGCAAGTCGATGGCAGAAGACACCAGCGACGACGCTAGGTCGACGAAGTCGAAGTCCTGGACCATCGCCTCCATGGCCTCGATGACCGTACTGGCCAGTGATGGGGTTTCAGTACCGCTTGCACTGTGATCGTTTGCTTCCATCATGGGGTGTCCATCCGAATCTTCCGCGTGACTAATTGTTCTGCGACTTCGGCCAAGGAAAGGTCCTGGGTCAATGCATACCCTCGGATGAGGGCGAGGGCGTCGACTAGGGATACCGACGCCTGTTGAGCCACCATGCCGGTGGCTTGGTGGATGCGTAATTGGGTTGGGTCCCCGGCCTCCAATAGATCGAAGAGGTCGCCCTCGCCGAGTCCGGACTGCATCAGGAGTAAGGCGGTGGTGGCCAATGAGGCCAGGTGCGAGAAGTCGACGAGCTCTTGTGCGGGCAACTTTCCCACTGAAGTGCGGCATACCTCGAAGACACCCACACAGATGCTGCCGAGGAATAGGGGGAAAGCGAAGGCAGCACCTATCCCGCGTTCCCTTGCCTGGCTTGCGAATATGGGCCACCGTTCGGACGGTCCGGTGAAAAGTTGGTCGGCCAAGACGAAGGCGCGGTTGCTGATGGCCTCGTGTCCAGGACCTTCACCGAGCGTGAGTTCCAATTGGGCGAGCCCATCGCCGAATTCGCCGGTGGTAGCGGCCACACCCGTGGGTCTTTCGTCAGGCGCGAGCACGATCGCTGTTCCATCCATGCCGAGGGTCTCTCCGACGCTGCACAGCTTGGCGGCGATCGTGGGGCCTGGGGCGGCGGCTATTTGCTCGAGGAGCAGTTGTCGCCGGGCGAGTTGCACAGCGCAAACCTCCTTGGGACATGGTGCTCGGGTGCGGGTACCAGTTCACGTACGACCTCGAGTGGAGGTAATGACAGGCTA
>CAZQRR010000328.1:0-1565 GCA_964595675.1 uncultured Rubrivirga sp.
CTAGCCTTGACCCGTGCGCGCTCACCCGGCAGGACCTCGACACGGAGAATTCGTGTCCGAGTCCGGCATGGGAGCGGCCGTTCCTTCGACGCAGTCCGTCGACCTCCTCGATCCGGCGGTGTGGCCGCGGAATTGCTCACGTGATGAGTCCGGGGTGATCGCCGTTGCGGGTGTGGATGTCCGCGATATCGCTCGCGAGTTCGGAACGCCGGTCTTCGTGCTGGATGAGGAGGACTTGCGTTCGCGGGCTCGGGAATATGCCTTGGCCTATCGGCAGGCCGGTGCGGCCATGGTGTTCTACGCGGCCAAGGCGTTTTTATCCACTGCTGTTGCGCGTTGGGTCACCGACGAGGGCCTGGGGATCGATGTTGCTAGTGGGGGAGAACTCGCGGTGGCGATGCGCGCCGGTATCCCCGGTGAACTGCTCTTGATGCACGGCAACAACAAGTCCGAGGAGGAGATCGCCGCTGCCGTCGAGTACGGGGTGGGCCGGATCGTCATCGACTCCTTCGAAGAGATCGCCCGCGTTGCGCAGGCGGCTGCCAAGGCCGGACGCGTCCAACCGGTGCTGGTACGCGCCACTGTGGGAGTGGAGGCACACACCCACGAGTTCATCGCAACCGCGCACGAGGATCAGAAGTTCGGGCTGTCGGCTAGCGGCGGAGGGGTCGAAGAAGCGGTTCGTCGGATCGCGAAGTTGCCGAGCCTTACGCTCGTGGGCCTGCACTCCCATATCGGTTCGCAGATCTTCGATGCATCCGGTTTCCAAATTGCCGCCGCCCGCGTGGTCGCGTTGGCCCAGCGCATCTACGACGAGCAAGGCATCGAGATCGAGGAACTCAACCTCGGCGGCGGTATGGGAATCGCTTACGTGGAGTCAGACGATCCGCTGGACGTTGCGGACATGGCGGCGCAGATCGGCGACATCGTCGCGAAGGAGTGCGCCGATGCCGGGATCACCACACCAGCACTGGCGTTCGAACCCGGTCGGGCGATCGTGGGGCCCGCCGGCATCACCATCTATGAAGTGGGCACCGTGAAGCCGGTGGAACTCGACCACGGCCAGGTCCGCACCTACGTCAGCATCGATGGCGGCATGAGCGACAACATCCGCACCGCTCTTTACGGAGCGGAGTACACGGTGCGGTTGGCGTCGAGGTCATCGTCAGCCGAGCCGATGCTGTGTCGCGTGGTGGGCAAGCACTGCGAATCCGGCGACATCGTGGTCCGCGACGCCTGGCTGCCCGCCGACCTCGCACCCGGGGACTTGCTCGCCGTCGCGGCGACGGGCGCCTACTGCCGTTCGATGGCCTCCAATTACAACTACGTCCCTCGGCCGGGTGTGGTGTCCGTACGTGACGGCGGCACCTCGACGGTGCTGCGCCGAGAGACGATCGATGACCTCCTCAGCCTGGATTCGACCACCTGAGAGGCTGTCCCCCTCACGGGCGTGAACGAACGCTCGGGAACATGATCAAGGAGTCGGTATGTCCACGCGTGACGAGGTGACCATCGCCCTGCTCGGTGGTGGCACCGTGGGTACCTCCGTGGCCGAACTCCTCCAC
>CAZQRR010000329.1:0-1559 GCA_964595675.1 uncultured Rubrivirga sp.
GGGTGAGTTTCCTGCACAACGGGGTGGTGCACGAGCAGGGCACGGCAGCCGAGGTGCTCGGCTCGCCCCAGGATCCGGTCACCCAGGCGTTCCTCGCCCGCACCATGCCCTAACACCGGCCAACTGAAACCACGAGTCCGGCAATGGAGCGATGTCAGCCCTCGCTTCTACGGTGGGCGCGTGAGTCCTGAGGTGCCCCCTACACGGCCGGACCCCGGCGCAACCTGCCGGTTCTGTGGTGACGTGCTGATGTTCTGCTCGTGCATGCTGGAGGATCCGCGGATTCCCGAAACCCCTACGCCTGGTGCTGATCCAGCCGCTCCGCGATCCACATCTTGATGATCGACTGACGTGTCACGCCGACGCGAGTGGCTTCAGCGTCCAGCGAGTCAATCATCCACGAGGGAATGTCCACGTTCACGCGACGAACGTCCCGACCCGGCCGACGTGCGCTGTCGAGGTCTAGGTGTTCGATTACGTCCTGTTCGTTGTCGTCGACCAGTTTGTCGAATTCCTCAGATGAGATTGTCATAGCGAGCTACCTCCTTGCTTCTGGCTCGCCTTACGGAGATCAGCCGAATGGTCCGACCCCGGATCGTGAAAACAGCAACCCAGTGCCGACCGGCGAAGCGGCCGATGAGTAACCATCGCGGCTCTCCCTTCGTTGCGGCAGCCAGAACCACGCGGTCCGGGTCAAACCACAGCCCCTGCGCCTCAAGGAAGTCGATGCCGTGCTTGCGTTGATTAGCAGACGACTTGACCGGGTCGAAGGCGAATACATACAAGTCTACACCTTTTTCGGTATAAGAAAGGGACTCTTTAAGACTCCACCCACGCTAAGCACTTCACGCGGAGACCGACAGCCATCGGCTCAAGGCTGGGGATTCCAAACACGCATGATGTGGATAGTCACTCCTCTCCGCCCTCAGGGTCCCTATTTGTACGATTCGTACATGAAGGAATTGGCAGTAAGCGAAGCACGCGAGCGGTTGGCGGAGGTGATCGAGGATTCTCAACGCACAGGTAACCCCATCGCCTTGACGAAGCGCGGCCGGCCTGTGGCAGTTCTCGTTGCCCCGGATGTCTTCGAGGCCCTTTCCCGCAACGCCGAGGATGCATTCGATCGGGCCATGGTCACACTCTCGCGTGAGGACGATGATTTCATTCCTTGGGAAGAGGTCAAGGGCGAACTCGGGTTGTCATGACCGCGGCGTACCGCGTACTCGTGTCCACGCGCGTACGTAAGCAGATAGCGCGCATCGACAGATCCGACCAACTCCGAATCCGTGCAGCCCTCGATCTGCTGGCCACGGAACCTCGACCGCCAAAGTGTGTGCCACTGGGTGGAGTGGAATCTACGTATCGCGTGAGAGTGGGTGACTATCGAATTCTGTATTCGGTGCACGATGACATTCGGGTGATCGCAGTAATCAGGGTCGGGCATCGACGCGAGGTGTATCGATAAGTCTCAGGCCTCCTCCGCCCGCTTAGCGGCCAGCCACGCCTGGAACTCGGCGTCTTGCTGATCGCGCCAGGTGGCGATGTCCGCGCTGAGGTCG
>CAZQRR010000330.1:0-1556 GCA_964595675.1 uncultured Rubrivirga sp.
GTAGCTCAATTGGTAGAGCACCGGTCTCCAAAACCGGCGGTTGGGGGTTCAAGTCCCTTCGGCCCTGCAGATCGGTGAAGGCCGGTCGGTCACCAGACCGATCGGAAGAACGCGAAAGGCGAGACGATGACAGACGTCGACGAGCGTCAGCAGTCCGGCGACGGTCCTGCTGCGCGCGAGCGCGGTCCGTTCGCGCGCCTGGCGCTGTTCATCCGTCAGGTCATCGCCGAACTGCGCAAGGTCATCTGGCCCACCCGCAAGGAGCTCATCGCCTACACCACCGTGGTGCTGTTCTTCGTCCTGCTGATGGCCGGAATCATCGCCGCGTACGACTTCATCTTCACCGAAGGAGTGCTGCGCATCTTCGGATGACGAAGGTGCCAGCTGTGCCCCGAGAAACTGCCCAAGAACTAGATCGACGAGTCAAGGAGAACACCGACGTGTCCGAGCAGGACCAACCCTCGATCGACCCCTTCGCGGTCGGCGAACCCGCCGCGTCCTCTGAAGCAGCTTCAGGGCCAGCGTCAGAGCCGACGGTCGATGCCGGTGCGATCGAATTCACCGACGCTCCGATCACCGCCGACGACGTTCTGATCGATGGGGCCGAAGCGCAGGCCGAAGCCGAGGTCGTGGCTGAAGCCCAGGCGATCGCCGACGAAGCGGCTGACCTCGAGGACGCTGTTGAGGCGACCGTCGACGAAGCGGCGGCTGAGGAGTCCGAAGCAGTTGTCGAGGAGGAAGAGGAGCTCGATCCGGTCGAGGCCTTCCGTCAGGAGATGCGCATCGCACCCGGCGACTGGTACGTGGTGCACTCGTACTCCGGCTACGAGAACAAGGTGAAGGGCAACATAGAGGCCCGCACCTCCACCCTCAACATGGAGGACTACATCTTCCAGGTCGAGGTGCCCATGGAGGAGGTCACGGAGATCAAGAGTGGTGTGCGCAAGCAGGTCAAGCGCAACAAGTTCCCCGGATACGTGCTCGTGCGCATGGACCTCACCGATGAGTCCTGGGGCGTGGTCCGTCACACACCGGGCGTCACCGGCTTCGTGGGCCACGGCCACTCCCCGTCGCCGCTATCGCTGGAGGAGGTCGTGGCGATCTTGGCTCCGGCCCCGGAGAAGAAGGCCGCGGCTCCTTCAGGCCCGACCAGCATCGGCGAGGCTGCCGCTGCGGCCGTGGCTCCCATCGAGATCGACTTCTCGGTTGGCGACTCGGTGACGGTGGTCGATGGACCGTTCGCTACCTTGCACGCCACGATCTCCGAGATCAACATCGAAGCGCAGAAGGTCACCGGCCTGGTCGAGATCTTCGGACGTGAGACCCCCGTCGAGTTGGCGTTCAGCCAGATCGACAAGAACTGAGTTGGCGTTCAGCCAGATCGACAAGAACTAAGCGGACAAGAGGAAGAAGACAATGGCACCCAAGAAGAAGGTCTCCGGCCTGATCAAGTTGCAGATCGAAGCTGGCCAGGCGAACCCGGCTCCGCCCGTCGGCCCGGCACTCGGCCAGCACGGCGTGAACATCATGGACTTCTGCAAGGCCTACAACGCCGC
>CAZQRR010000331.1:0-1556 GCA_964595675.1 uncultured Rubrivirga sp.
CACGTCATCGGCCGCATCGAGAAGGGCCGCGGCGACGTGCGCTGGGCGTAGGTGGCTACTGCGGGCAGGGGCCCCATCCGGCCAGCAGCGCCGCCAGGTCGGCGCCATCAACCGATCCGCTCAAGTTGAAGTCGCAGATGGTTGCGTTGGTGGCAGGTCCCCACTGGGACAGCAGGATCGCGAGGTCGGCCCCGTCGGTCTGCCGGTTCGCGAAAAGGTCCGTGGGGCAGCAGGGGTACGCGCCCTCGCAGCAGTCGAGCCTCGCGTTGCCGTTCGCATCGAGTCCGGGCGAGAGGGAGATCTGGGTCGCGTCAACAACCCCGTTGGCGTCACAGTCAGGGGCATACACGCGGATGTGCGTGCCGAACATGTCGCCGTGGCAGTTTCCGAGGCCGTCAGTGACCAGCTGGATCACCGCGCTCTGCGGGGAGTCAATGAGGGCCGCGACAGGACCCTGCGTGGACGCGGTGACCGTGCGGGTCCATGCCAGCGCATCGCCAATCTTGAGGTCGAAGCGCGCGCCGTTCACCGATGTCGAGGCCACCGAGACCTCGATCAGGATCTTCAGCGGTCCACTGATGTTCGGGGACCACTGGCGAATCGGCCGCAGGACACCTTGAGCCGGCGTGTTGCACGGGCTCGAGGTGTTCGTGTGGCCTATCTCGCTGCCGAGAAACGCATAGCTCTGGTCGAGCGAGTTCCCGGCGCCGCCATAGCTAGGAGTCGCACACCATCCGTACGAGGGAACCTGGTAGGCCATGTCAAATGCGCCGGTCCCGTTTCCTCGGTCATACCGGTAGCGCCATCCCATCTGCCCCTGCACAAGGGAGTACTGCGCGATGGAGTCGGCAACGAGCATGTGCCCTTCGGGAGGCGCCTGACCGAATGCCGACATGACAGCGACGTGAGTCGAAACGATGGCGGTGGCGATGTGGCGCACGACTTGCTCCTGATCAGGATGCTGGAGGGCGGCGCTTGAGTCCGCCTCCTCCACTGATCCGTGGGTGGAACCGACGTTCGACGCGTTATGGCCGGGATTTCGAATTCCTCCCCGGAGTTCCGGTAATCGAGTGCCGTTCGAGTACAGAAGGGCAGACACCACCGCCGCCAGCGCGATCAGGATGGGAGTCCGCGTTGCCGCGAACATAGCCGCCAGGCCACGAGCGCCGTGCCGGGCATCGTTGCCATGCGGTTCCGAGAGGGTCAGCAGCCGAATCGCCTCGTTCGGGCCGAGGGGGCGCTGCTGGGCCTCCTGCGCATTGTCGGCATGATCCGTCATCGCAGGACCTATCCACCAGATGGCTGCCCAACCCACCAGTCGAGCGAATCCCCGCGTCATGATGTGCCGAGCGTCTCGATCATCTGGTCGATCGCGGCCCCGATGTCCTGCGGCGGAACGCCATCGTCGCGCAGCAGCCCGTGCAGCACGGAACGGATCCTCGGGGTGATTCGCCGGACCGCGTTGAAGCAATCCTGCCTTGTCATCCCTAGAGCGCTTGCGACCTGGTCGTACGTCATGCCCTCCATCACGTGCATGCGCAGGACCGCGTCATCCT
>CAZQRR010000332.1:0-1549 GCA_964595675.1 uncultured Rubrivirga sp.
TTCCGAGATCGTGCCGCACACCATGCCTGTCGCGGAGATGCTCGCTCGCGACCCCATTGCCATCGTGCTTTCCGGTGGCCCAAGCAGTGTGTACGCCGATGGCGCTCCTCACGTGAACGCGTCGCTTTTCGGTGCCGGCGTACCGGTCTTCGGCATCTGCTACGGATTCCAGGCCATGGCTCAGGCAATGGGTGGCACCGTCGAGCGCACAGGCTTGAGCGAGTACGGGGGCACTCCTCTGGCGGTGACTGAGTCAGAGTCGATGCTCTTCGCCGGGCTTCCGACTGAGCAGTCCGTCTGGATGTCGCATGGAGACAGCGTCACCGCGGCCCCCGATGGATTCACCGTCACCGCCACGACGGCGGGAGCGCCCGTCGCGGCCATGGAGGCTGTCGATCGCCGCTTGGCGGGAGTGCAGTTCCACCCCGAGGTCATGCACAGCCAGCACGGGCAAGCCGTCCTCGAGCGCTTCCTCCACGACCTTGCCGGGATCGATGCGACCTGGACCACCGAGGGCGTGATCGATGATCAGGTCGCCAGGGTTCGCGAGCAGGTGGGCGACGGCCTCGTCATTTGCGGGCTGTCGGGAGGCGTCGACTCAGCGGTCGCCGCCGCGCTCGTGCAGCGTGCGGTCGGCGATCAGCTCACGTGTGTCTTCGTCGACCATGGGCTGCTTCGAGCCGGCGAGGCCGAGCAGGTCGAGCGCGATTTCGTCGCGGCTACGGGGGTGAGGCTCGTCGTCGTCGACGCCCAGCAGCGGTTCCTCGACGCACTCGCCGGAGTCAGCGATCCGGAGCAGAAGCGCAAGATCATCGGGCGCGAATTCATCCGTGTCTTCGAGGATGCCGCACGGGACATCGTCGCCTCGGCTGGCGAATCCGGCCGTGCCGTGGATTTCCTCGTGCAGGGGACCCTCTATCCCGATGTCGTCGAGTCCGGTGGAGGCACCGGCACCGCCAACATCAAGAGCCACCACAACGTTGGTGGTCTGCCCGATGACCTCACGTTCACGCTTGTGGAGCCTCTGCGCACCCTCTTCAAGGACGAGGTGCGCCAGGTCGGCCTCCAACTCGGCCTGCCCCCGGAGATCGTGTGGCGCCATCCCTTCCCCGGCCCCGGACTGGCTATTCGCATCGTGGGTGCGGTGGACGCGGACCGGCTCTCGATCCTGCGCGCGGCCGACGCCATCGCCCGCGAGGAGTTGACCGCTGCCGGTCTGGACCGGGATGTCTGGCAGTTCCCTGTCGTGCTCCTTGCTGATGTCAGATCCGTGGGTGTGCAGGGGGACGGCAGGACCTACGGACACCCGATCGTCCTGCGGCCCGTGTCCAGCGAGGATGCGATGACAGCCGACTGGTCGCGCTTGCCGTACGACGTGATCGCGCGGATCTCGACGCGCATCACTAACGAAGTGCGCGAGGTCAACCGTGTGGTGCTGGACGTGACGAGCAAGCCCCCGGGCACCATCGAGTGGGAGTGAAGTCGGCGAAGCCGCCTTCAGCCCCACTCTCGCTCTGTATCGAGTGGGAGTGAAGTCGGCGAAGCCGCC
>CAZQRR010000333.1:0-1543 GCA_964595675.1 uncultured Rubrivirga sp.
CCAAGCCGGGGAAGAACAGTGCGATCTCCCGGGCCGCGGACTCAGGTGAGTCCGATCCATGCGTGACGTTCATCTGGGTCTCGGTTGCCAGGTCACCGCGGATGGTGCCGGGAGCCGCATTGGCTGGATTGGTCGCACCCATCATGGTCCGCCACGAAGAGATGACTTCCGGACCCTCGATCACCGCAGCAACTAGCGGACCACCGGTGATGAAATCCACGAGGTCGCCGAAGAACGGCTTGTCCTTGTGCTCGCCATAGTGCTCCTCGGCGATCGCACGCTCCAGAACTCGCATCTGGAGCGCCACGATCCGAAACCCCTTGCGCTCGATGCGAGAGAGAACCTCCCCGACGAGACCTCGCTCGACACCGTCGGGCTTGACCAGGACAAGGGTGCGCTCGCTCACGGGGTGGTTCCTTTCTCACATGCCGGATGAGGGGACGTTCAGAATGCGATTTGAATGCAGCGCGAGCCTAGTTGTTCTGCCCGAGTAGGGCCTACGCCTGCCCCTCCTCGGCCCGCCTGGCACGCAGGGCATCGACGCGTGTTCCGTTGCGTACAGCCAGGAACCACAACGCGACGAACACCGCACCTACGACCCACATGGCCGGAACCCAGAAGCCGCCTGCGAGCACGAACAGTTGCAGGATCCAACCGACGGTGATCCCGACCACGGGGTTACGCAGCAGGCCGGCTCCGATGATCAAGGCCACTGCCAGGACGCCGCCGATAGTCAAGGCGGTGCCCATGCTGTCGGCGGCACCCGAGCCTCCGGCAACCAGCGCAGCGAGCAGCACGACGATCGCCTCGCAGATGAGCACCGACGATCCGAGTACTCGCATCAGTCCATCCTGTCGTCGAAGTCGTCCAACGTGGGCACTTCCATATTGCGCCCTAGGTCTCGCGCGAACAACCGGAGTGCATCCCCGATGAGAACGACCGAGCCGGTGATGAGCACGCCGGTACCACCAGCATCGCCGTCGGCCTCGGCCATCGCCATCGCGGCATCCACCGCAGTGAGCAGGTCTTCCTCCACGTAGATGTCCTTGCCTGCGAACAGGTCCTCGGCTAGGACCGCGAGATCCGCGGCCGCCATCGCCCGGGGTGATGCCGGACTGGTGACCACGAGCGCATCGAGGACCGGCTCGAGGGCTTCGAGGACACCACTTGCATCCTTGTCGCCGAGTACCCCCACCACCCCGATCAACCGATCGAAGGTGAAGGAGTCCTGGATGGCAGCGGCAAGGGCCAGCGCACCATGCGGATTGTGCGCTGCATCGACCAGGATCGTCGGGTCCAATCGGATCGCGTGCAAACGCCCCGTCGTCTCCGCGCCGGCGAATCCTTCACGGACGAGGTCGATGTCGAGTATTTCGCCTTCTCCTGATCCGAGGAATGACTCCACTGCCGCGAGTGCCACGCAGGCGTTCGACGCCTGATGTTCGCCGAAGAAGGGGATGAAGATGTCGTGGTAATCGCCGCGCAGTCCGCGCACGCTCACCACTTGACCACCGACGGCGATCTCGCGCGAGAGCAGACCGAA
>CAZQRR010000334.1:0-1504 GCA_964595675.1 uncultured Rubrivirga sp.
ATGTAAGCGCCGTAGGCCATCGCGAAGTACCCCAGCGGCAGCAGGATCGGCACCTCGAACAGCAGTGGGCCGATCGCGGTGGTGGAGTAGTAGTACTCACCGAAGACCACGCCGGTATGGGTGCCGACGAACTCGAAGGTGTACGCGACTACATAGACGATCGCGAATGCTGACAGCGCCGTTCGCCAGTTGGTCCACGAAGCGAAGTGCCAGATGGCGATCACAACCGGTAACTCGCCGACGATGAGAGCCAATCCGGGGTTGACTCCCGTGGGCGGAAGCACCGTGCTGGCGATCAATGCGGCGAGGAGCACCCAGCGCAGCGTCACGGCGAGTCCGGATTCGGTGCGGTACGTCTCCACGGTCATGCGCGCACAGTAGGGGTTTATGAACTCCCGCGGAAGGGGGAAACCGCCCCTAGTGGGGTGCGCTGGCTTGGCGTCTTGGGCAGGCTATGACCATGACCGACTCGACAGCTGTCAGCCCTCGACCCTCGAAGATCCTCATGCTGATGACCTATGTGACAGGCGGCCTCGGATGGTTCATCGGCAGCCTTACGTTGCAGCAGGATCCGCCTTCACTGTCCGTCGCCGCGATTCTCGCCGTCACAGTCACCGGAGTTCTTTCATTCGTCCGACATGCCATCTACAACCGTTCCGATGCGGTCGCCGGCGGCTGGGATTACGGCAAGCGCAACAACTTCCAGATCGAGGTGGGACTGGCCAACCTCGCCTGGGCCGTCTTCGCGCTGATGGCGGTCGTCCTCGATTGGGGACTGGTCGCGGTGGCGTCGTCGTTCTTGATCAGCGGCCTGTACTTCCTCTTCGTAGCGATCTTCGTCATCGTCACACCCGATGCGCGGCAGCGGAAACTCGGGCCGATCATCGGCATCAGTGTTTGGGGCGTGATGGTGACTGCAATGGGATTCTGGGGAATGGCGGTCGGTGCATAGCCGGTGCCTATATCCAGGTGGGCAGCCACATTCGTGCGCGCCAGGCTTCGTACGGGATGACCTCCGCAGTCCAGATCGGGTAGAACCACCACGCGGCGAGGACAACGGCGAATAGGTAGCCGCCGATGATGACCGCGGGGATCCATGGTGGTCTGTTTCTCAGGCCGCGAGCGATGGCACCGAGGGTGAGCGTGACAGCCATGACCAGGAATGGCACGTAGACGACCGTGTAGAAGGTGAAGATCGTGCGGTCCAGGTAGAGCATCCAGGGCAACCAGCCTGCGGCGATGCCGACAAGAACTGCACCGGAGCGCCAATCACGGGTGGCTATCCACCGCCACAGTTGATACGGAACGGCGAGCAGCGCCGCCCACCAGATGATCGGGTTGCCCACCGCAAGAACGGTGCTCGAGCAACTATCGGCGCCGCACCCACCAGGGGTTTCGTAGTAGAAGGACGTGGGGCGTGTCATGAACGGCCAGGACAAGGGGTTGCTGGCGTAGTTGTGCTCGGCGTCGAGATTGGTATGGAAGTTCCACATCTCCGAGTGGT